>JBDNFJ010000401.1:0-2594 GCA_041689895.1 Gracilimonas sp.
CAAGCGGGCATTAAGGCTCAAAAGCTTCCGGTTTTACCGTAAAAGAAAATGATTTGAACGTGCTTTGAAAATCATCCCAAATAAAAAAAGGCTGCCGGAAAACCGACAGCCTTGAACCACTTAACATCTCAGCTTACTGAATAGTAAACTGGACCATTACAATGTTATCCATTTCGTCGAAAACGGGAGGATCATCCGATTCTGCGGAGCCATCGAAGTCGTAAGAACCAATGGTTCCGTTATCGATGTGAAGCATAGCCCACACCTTATCTCCGGATTTCAGCGTCTCGTCTTCATCCAAAGAAATCTGCAAATCGGCGTTTTTCCCGATATAAACCTGGCCGTGACCAATACTTGCAGGCACAACTGGAGCATCGCTGCCCGTATCTCGGTGAAGCACTACAAATCCAATGTTATTTGCTAAGGCTTCAGAAATAGTCAAGGTGCCATTTTCCACCGCTTGATCCTCAACCACTACGGAAGGGGTAGATCCCTGTACCATAATACTGGTAAGAAGAATGCCATTTGCTGTAATAACGGGTTGGTCTAAACCACTTTGTCCATCAAATTCATACGTGCCGATCTCGCCGGTATCGTAATGAACCATAGGCCATATCTTCTCTCCATCTTCTATAACTTCACCATCGCGAAACATTATTTCAACATCGGTGTTCATGCCTGCTTTTATGGGTGATTTACCGATAATTTCCGGCACTTGAGGTCCGCTTCCATCAGCTACAGAACGGTGAATAACCACCCATCCATCGGTATTTGAGTTTACATCTACCATGATGGAGTTATTCATCACCGTTTGATCATTAGCCGTTAATGTAGAAGTGTTTTCGAGTACCTCAAAAGAAGAAAGCACAATGTTTCCGCCAAACGTAACAGGGAGGTCTAAGCCACTTTGTCCATCAAACTCATACGTGCCGATTTTGCCGGTATCATAATGCAGCATGGGATAAAGTTGATCCCCAACCGCCACTTGCGCATCCTCTTTTAACATGATTTGTACATCAGAGTTCATTCCGACTTTAACCGAAGCCTTACCAATAATTTCTGGAACCTGAGGACCGTTACCGGCTGCGTTTGAAGCATGAATGACGATCCAGCCATCTTCGGCTGCATCTACTGAAACGGTGAAAATATTCCCCATATTCACTTGATCAGAAACCATAATGGCAGGATCAGTTTGTGTAATCATAAAAGGAGACATCACAATTTTGTCATTAAAGATAATGGGGAGATCTAAGCCACTTTGGCCGTCAAACTCATACGTTCCAATTTTACCGGTATCTTCGTGCAGCATCGCCCAAAGGGTTTCGTCGTTTGCTACGCCTTCTTTAAGCTGAATGTGTACGTCGGTATTAACACCGGCATCTACCTGTGTTTTTCCGATAATCTCAGGAACCTGAGGACCGTTACCGTCTGCGTTTGTACGGTGAACGACAACCCAGCCGGCTTCAGGAGAATTAATGTTAGAAATTATTACTTGGTTACCATCACTGGTACCTTGAGTGTTTGCTTCTACCAATGGGATTTCAGTCTCTTCCTGCGCGGAAGAACTATCGCTATCACATGCCGTGACGGATACGCCCATTGCTACTAAAAGAATGAATAATTTGTTGAGTGTTTTCATAATATGTTATGGATGTTTTTTAATTGATTGTTACCCATAATTACGAAGGCAAGCGGCGATCGGATTGCACTAAAGTTTATTTTTTTTGAATGATGTGCGGATTGCCTCCTATTTTTTGAAAACGCTAAATTGAAATTATACCATGCAAGAACTCATAAACGCCATAGAACAGACTCACGTGGCAGTTGCGGTCATTGGATTAATCATTCTGTTTTTAATGGAATCCATTCATCCTTTCTTTGATTTTTTTGAAGGATCATTCAAAAAGCGAGGAAGGCATTTTTTAACGAATGTAAGCCTCGGTTTTGTGAATGCTTTGATGAATGCTCTGCTATTTGTGGGACTTTGGTTGTGGGCTGCAACCTGGGCCGACAATCACAATTTTGGGGTATTGCATATGCTCGACTCATCTCTCCCGTGGTTGGCTGGCTGGCCGCGGGTGGTGTTAGCGGTCCTTCTTTTTGATGGCTGGATGTATCTTTGGCACCGAATGAACCACTGGATTCCTTTTTTATGGCGGTTTCATCGGGTTCATCATTCCGATCCAAATATGGATGTATCTACCGCTACACGATTTCATACCGGAGAGATTCTCTTTTCTTCTATTTTAAGGATTCCCGTCATTATTTTATTGGGAATGCACCTGTGGGAGCTTTTGATTTATGGGATATTAACGGCCGTTGTGGTACAATTTCATCATGCTAACATCAACTTGCCCGGGAAATTGGATGCTATTATACGGTGGATTATTGTAACTCCGCACATGCATAAAGTGCATCATTCAAGATGGCAGCCGGAAACCGACTCAAATTTCAGCACCATTTTTTCATTTTGGGATCGACTATGGAAAACCTTTCGCTTACACGATTCATTGGATACTCTGGAACTCGGTTTAGATGATTTTGATGAAGAAACCGACCAGCAGGTCAAAGGCCTATTTTCGATGCCCTTTCGC
>JBDNFJ010000402.1:0-4830 GCA_041689895.1 Gracilimonas sp.
GGGAAACTTCCGCCATTCCATGATCTGATAAGGTTATCACATTGGTAACAGCTTCCAAACCGGTGGCTTTTAATTGTTGATCCAAATATCCCATCAAATCATCTGCTCGTTGAATAGCAGCAATTACCTCGGGGGAATTAGGTCCGTAACGATGTCCTTTAGAATCCACAAAACTGAAGTACAGGGTGGCAAAATCTACTTCTTTTTGATTGCCTGAACTCAACCATTTAATGACCGAATCTATGCGGGCTGAATCTGGGATGCTTCCATCATAGTATTGCCAGTGGGTGGGCCGCATGTTTTGTATTGGGGCTTCTGAACCGACCCAAAACATAGTCCCTGCTTTTTTGCCCGCCTTTTCTACTGTATTCCAGATGGGTTCGCCTTGGTACCAATCGGCATTTTCAACGGCTTCTCGGCTGCCCATCGAAAAGTAGGCATCCATTTCCGGATCGTACATACTGTTTCCTATAAAGCCATTATGTTCTGGATACAGCCCAGTAGCAATGGCGTAATGATTTGGAAAGGTTTTGGATGGAAAGATGGGAATCAAACCTTTGCTTTCCACTCCGTTAGCGATCAGCTTATCGAAGTTAGGTGTTACGGTTTTCGCAATATAATCGTGCCGAAATCCATCAAAGGAAATAAGCAGCAGCTTGTGGTTTTGTTCTTTTTGTGGAGATGCACAACCAAGTGCAACAAGCAGAATTGCAATATATAACGTTAGTTTTCTCATAATTACTGAAAGTAATAAAGCAGCCTATCATAAACAGGCTGCTTTCAAAATAAATTCTAACTTAAAAAAGATCCCAGATTATAGCCTCAAAAACGCGATCTAAATAGTTGTAAATCGCAACCTATTCAAAGTCGGTAGAAAGCTTGTATCGGGCAATTCGGTTATTTCCTGTATCCGCTATATATAGAATCTCATTAAAATAAGCTACACCGCTGGGATTTTTGAATTCACGGGGACCATTTCCTTCTCCACCAAAAGAAACATTGATTGCTTTGCTGGCAGAAGAACCCGGTGGTGGATTGATGCCTTCAAACCCATTGGATTGAAACATATATAAGCTATCCGTTTCAGAATCTACCACAAACACGTGCCGTCTTGCATCTGCAGAGTAAGCAATGCCGGCAGGGTTTTTGAATTTATATTGATCGTACAAAAATGATTCGGCTCGGGCCGTGTCTCTTGCTAATAACGATGAATTAGGCCGATATTCAAGCCCATCAATCGTCATTACTCCATTTACCCATAGTGTTCTAAAGGGAATGTCTTTTTCGGGAGCACCCTGCGTTATAATAAAGCTCAATTCAGGGGATAGGCTTTCTCGCTGTGGGGGGCCTACCAGAGTGGTAATATCATTAATTGATATTCCGCTTAAAAAAGAGGGGTTATTAGAATTAAGAACTCTTAGTTGAGAAAGGTTTACCATTTTACCGGTATTAGCGTCTGCTGAAAAGGTGAGCACCGTATTATCTGGGGCAACCGCTTCTCCTGTTTTATTTCTTGGGCCTTTTCTGGTAACATAAATATCATTATTTGCCAATACGGCTACGCTGGTCAGTTCAACGAGTTCTTCATTATCTGTTCTGTTGCGATCCAAGCGAAACTGCTTACTAATGGTACTGGACCGGCTCTTATCCATAAACGGATGAATTAACGTATCCACAAACTGGACCGGCCCGGCGCCATTGGTATTTTTGATTTTATAAATAGCGGAAAGATTCCACTCTATATTGGCATCAACCGCTGTGATTACTGTATCGTAGCGAGCCGTTACATATATATTGAGCAAGCGGTCTTGCGTTACGGAAGTAGCTCCGCCTTTAATTTTGATGAATGCATCCTCATACTCGCGCCCTGCTTGGTCCAATACGTGAAGGCCTTTGGCATCGGTTACATAAACCAGCTCATCGTAACCAACGAAAACATCCGTGGGCTTGTCGAAAGTATCCCAAAATGGAACAAGAGCGGTATAAGCCACTTCATCTACTACAAGATTGGGATCCTGTTTTCCTTCCTCAAAAATTTCATCCGTAATGGCATCGCCTTTTGAACCTAAAAGCTGGTCGCAACCATAAAAAGTTGACATGGCAACTATCAAAATCACTAACCCTAATAAATATCTTCTCATCTTTATAACCATCACAAATTAAATTTTAACGCTAAACGATGAATGCTGCCTAATCGGTCTCTGGTGGTGAAGCCATAATCGATGGCAATGTTGCTACCCAAAAGCGGCACTTTAAAACCCACACCGGCACTTGGCAGGAGTGCTTCTTCTATACCAAATTCATATCCACCTCGTACAAAAAACATCTTCATGTAGGTGAGTTCTGATCCCAAGCTAAAGCGCTCGGCATTGTCACTGGGGTTGGTCAACTGACCGGTTACCAGCACTTTTATGCTTTCATTTTCGAAGGCATCATAAGCGGCTCCAATGCGGAATATGGAGGGAGCAGAAACATCCTCAAAGCTATTTTCTACCACGGGGCCATTCTGTGTTTGGCGCACGGTTTCGCCGGATGGGGATGAATCGATCCCAAAATTATTAAGCCCTACGGCAAATCTCAGGCCCGTTTCGCCCACTTTATAAAAGAACCCGATATCGAATAAAACCGATTGAAGCTGTACTTCCTCAATCTTTTCTTCCACATACTTGCTGGTAATGCCATAACTAAATAAATCGGATAGTTGCTGAGAAAAAGACAACCCCGCAGCAAGGTGAATAGTTCGGAACGTTCTACCTGTTCCAAAGGGATTAAATTCGTTGGTTTCTTCCATCTCACCGGAATCTAAATACATCAGGGAACCGCCAAAAGCCAATTTATCCATCTTGTGTACGTAGCCCAAATAGTTGTGGGATATATCAGCAAAATAAGCGGTGTGCGACAGATACACTTGCGAGCTTTTCATTTGCGCAGCAAGCGCCGGGTTGAGATATAAAGAAGCGCCATCTACGGCATCGGCTACGTTTGAAGACGCCATGGCGGCAGACCTTGCATCCACATTAATTTTCAAGAATTGAAAGCCGGACGTACCAGATCGAGAACCACCTAAACTTGGAAATATCCCTCTTTGGGCAAAAGCACCTTCCGAAAAAGCAACCATCAAAACAACGGCTAACAGAAGGTATTTACTAATACGATGTATTCTACTTTTATTTTTCAACTGCATTATTATGTTCAAAAGTTTATTGCAAGCCCAAACATCACATGTCTTTGCTCTAAGAAATTAGCTGGATTTAAATACGCAGGAATGTTGTTGAATCTTGGGTCTTGATACCGCGGATCTCGTACATTTGAGGGCACATCATAGGCGCTGTTGCCTCGTAAGGTCGTCGGGTCTTCCGGGTAATCTGTTCGATACGCCTTTCCTGTAACAGGATTAATAATGGCTGGGTTTTTATTGTTGAATAAGTTGGTCACCTCAAGGGTTGCAACTACTTTGGTTCCTTTTACTTCAAACCATTTCTGGAGGTTGAAATCAAACATAACCCAAGGCTCGCCAATTTTAGAGTATTTTTTTGTGGGTTCGGGATTGACTTCATATTTAGGCCGCCAATTTTTCTCGCCGGTTATGGGGTTGCTTTCCGGTCCGCGATAAATCATTGGGGTGTATCGTAATCCACTTCTAAAAGTACCGGAGAGATAGGCTTTGAATTTATTCAGGATTTCCAGATCAAACATCCCGCGTTCGCGATCCCAGTTAAAAATAGCGCTGGCTTTAACGTCGAACGGACGATCCCACGCTAACGGCGTTTCAATGTTATTTCCAATGTCTTGTCCGCCCGCAATAATATCTGCTAAGGCGTCATTGGATGTTGAGCTCAGGCCTTCGGCTTTAGAATAGGTTGCACTAATGTTGCCTTGCAAGAAATGGCTGTATCGTTTGATGTAGGTAATTTCCAATCCTCGTACTCTTGCAAAGTCACCATTTACTCTAAAGAGGCGTTCGGTATCTCGCCCGGTAGCATCCGGCACTATCGCTTTTTTAGCGGTAATAAAGTCATATTTATCACTCCAAAATGCGTTTATGTTGAAGGCATCATTGGAGCTTAATTGATATCGAAAGCCTAATTCATAAGAAATATCTACTTCGGGATCCAGGTTTGGATTACCCAATTCGGATAAGAACGAACGATCTTGGTAAAAGGGATCTAAACCTGCATACAAATAGGTGGGGTGAGGCAACTTGGTTTTATGAGCATAGTTGAAATACATCACCATATTCTCTCTCACCGGGAACGAAACGCTCACCCTTGGTAGCAATCGCATTTTGAAGCGATTACCAAAGAAATTATAGGTGCTTTCTTTATAGGATTCCCTCACTTTGTCGGGAATAGGCGAGAGCGGGTCATCTACAAACTTATCTATATAAGCACCGGGGAACCAATATTGGTACCGAACACCTAAGTTTGCAATAAGTCCCTGATACCGAATTTGATCGCTAATGTACAAGGCTCCTCTCGAAGTATGAACATCCCAAATATCTGAGCTTGCACCTAATCTTGAAGTTCTCGTAAATGTATTCGGGCCGGTTTGAATAGGAGCCCCTACCCACGGACGTGTGATATCAATCCACTGATATTCCATGAATTTCATTTCAAATCCTAAGCGTAACCGGTTGGTCTCGCCGGCGAAAAAGGTGGTCATATTCGAGCGTAACGTATATTCTTCCGCAAAGTGATCGTGCCATAAGGAAGCAATTCCGCCATTGTTAGACAATCCCGAACCTGGAAGCACGTACGTGAAGTCGTCGGATGCATAAAATGGTGTTACCGGATATACGACCACACTACCGGCATCAAATTCGCCATCTAC
>JBDNFJ010000403.1:0-10064 GCA_041689895.1 Gracilimonas sp.
AATGTAGAACAAATGAATGTGCAGCTTGCCGTTGAGTTGGCCAAGAATACGGCTAAGCTGCCATGGAGTGAAAAACTGGAACAGGTTTATGCAAAATTATTGGACCATAAGAATCCGGTAGTAAATGAAGTTGCATTGCAGCAGATTGCCAATCACCCCAAAAAGAAACAAGCCTTTGACCAAGTTATAATTAACAAGATTGTTGAGAATGAGAAGAAGAGTTCTACCGTTCGGCTTTCAGGAATTCTTTCTTTAAACGACCGAACGCCTTACCTGACACTTACTGATTTTCTTGCGGAGGGGAATCCTTATGCGTTAACTAAAAAGCTGCGCATTTATCAGGAGGAAATGGATGCTGATGCCTATTTGCATGCCATTGAGAAATACATTCTGGGCCAGAACCGTATGGAAACGCTCTTTGCGGCGGGGAGTCTTTCGAGCTGGTGGGAGGGGCTAAGTGCCGCACAGAAAACGCCGGCCCGAAAGGAAAAAGCCAAAGCCCTGATTTTTCAATTATTGGATAAAAGAGATCGGTCTATCGCGTATGTAACCGTTCCTTTTATGCAATCTTCGGAATTAATGAATTCCCGTGATTATCCTAAACTGAAAACAACCCTCAAAGCATTTAAAATGCCTGAGGATATTGAGGTTTATCAGATATTCGGCGAACTCTTCAAAGAACAATTTGAAACGCAAGCTAAACCACTCATCGATTCGCTGGCTCAAAAAGGAAATTCAGCCTTAAATAATTTCCTAATCAGTTTAGGATGGGATATTCCTGAAACTCCAAATCCTAAAAAAACCTTTAGAACTCCAAATTGGAAACGGTTGGCAGCGCTTGGGGATGAACCGGTTTGGGTATTGGAAACAAAGAAAGGAACAATCAAAATAGTGATGAATGTTCTCTCAGCTCCGGCTACCATTTCAGGTCTTGACAGTTTAACCAGGGCAGGTGCATATAATGAGGTGGCCTTTCATCGCGTAGTGCCAAATTTTGTAGTTCAGGGCGGTGATATTGAAAGTGGAGATGGTTTTGGTGGCCCTGATTATATAGTGCCCACCGAGGCTTCCGCAAAACAGTATAAGCGAGGGATGGTTGGCATTGCCAGCGCAGGTACAGACACGGAGGGTAGCCAGTATTTTATTATGCATGAATGGGCGCCTCATTTAAACGGCCGATATACCATTATTGGAAAGGTGATAGAAGGGATGGACGTTGTAGATGAACTTGTGGTGGGCGATAAAGTGGCAAAAGCTCACTGGCAATATGAAAAATAAACAGCAGGGCTAATTCGAATCGGTTTTTAAAGATGCTTAAAAATCCAGTCGTGGAATACTTCTCTAAATCGAAAGGAAAAGCTTTTCTGAATATTATCGCCTGATTCCTTATAACTAAAGCAGCGGCTTGTTACATGGAAGAAATGATTCGCACCCGGAATAGTATATACGTTTAAGTTAGATGGAAGAGAATCGGGAAATATCGTCCGTAGTGAATCCATAGCCCAAGATGGATATAAGTCGGCATCATTTTGGCCAAAGAGAAATAAGGAAGGAATCTCAATGTTTTTGATGTATGGTTTTGGGGTGAAGCCAAGTTTAGATTGCATGTGCTTCCAGCTACTGGTCAAGGCAATTATAGAAACCCAATTCTGATGTGAAATGGCCTTCTGCTCCGCTTTTTTGTAGGCTTTGGTGCTATCTATTCCGTTACAAACATAGGCGCTGTGATACTCGTTAATAAGCTCTGTTTGGGACCCAAATGTGGGGCCGGCAAGAGAGGCCATAGCCTTCACTTTATTAGGGGCGGTGGCAGCTACAATTTGTGCTATCCAGCCCCCTTCGCCCTGCCCGACAATTCCTATTCGGTTTGGATTAATTTCTTTGCGCTGTCGTAAAAAGTGGATGGCTGCTTTGGCATCATCGGCAAAATCAGACATGGTTGCACGGCCCCAACTTCCGGTAGAACCACCCACGCCTCGGGGATCATAATAAAGCAAAGCGATACCGGATTCAGGAAAAACCGCTTCCAGTACTTCCTGAATAAAAATAGCACGCTGTGGATGGAAATATCCCCAAGGATACGAGCCTCCTATAAAAATAAGCACAGGTACATTTTTTGCTGAATCCGGAAGTACTAAAGTTCCTTCTAAAACTAAATCTCCACTTTTAAACACCACATCTTCTTTCGTAATACCCTGAGCATGAAGTTGCCCCGCAAATGCACACAATGTGAATAATGTGAGCAGCATGTTTAATAAATTCCTCATGGTAAATGGTTGTCCTACTTAAAATTCAAAAAGCTATAATGTAGCTTATAAGTGTGATTTAATACGTTCTTAATGTCCTTCTTCGTCTTCTGTAGGTTTCCCATCGCCTGCTACATTTAGTGCTGTATCAGCCCGTGCCTGGATGTCTTCGCGTATGGTTTGAAACCAGTCCGTTAACGTTTTGCGTTGTTTATCGGTTAGCCGAGCTTCGGAATGAATCCAAGTGTAGGGCGGAAGGGGCATTTCCTGTTCATCGCCTACAAGCTCTATTGCTTCTTTAATTTTGTGAGCTGCTTTTTTTGGGGAATAATCCGTCCAAGTGGAGAAATTTAATTCATCCCGACCGTCATCAATATGGTCGGCAAGCCACCAGGAAGCGGGTGCAACATTTGAATACCAAGGGTATTTGGTTTGATAGGAGTGGCAGTCGTAGCAGGCACTTTTCACAAGGTTAGCCACTTCTGCCGGGGGATTTGTTGCGGTAATAAAATCGGTTGACATGCTGGACTCCGGTACGCTTTTATCAATGGGGAAAAATTGAATAACAATTAATATCACCAGAATAAAAAGGCCGAACGTTTTAATTTTTTTTGAAAACATAAAAAATCATTAAATAATTATGAAACTTGGCGCTCCAATAAAAGCAATACCTTGATTTATTTATAATAAAAAAATGAAAAATAAATAAAAGTAAAGCCCCTGCTACCATAAAAATATTGAGAGAGACAAAAGCTCAAAAGCCAATTAATAGGTAGAGTTTAGCTAAAGTTAGGCATCGTTTCCTTTTGGTGTGAAAGCTTGAATGCCCGTGATTTCGCGCCCAATAATCAGCCCATGAATATCGTAGGTACCTTCGTACGTATTTACAGACTCCAGGTTCACCATGTGATGAATAACCCGATAGTCTCCGGTAATGCCGTTTCCACCGTGCATATCCCTTGAAACCCGTGCGATATCCAATGCTTTTCCGCAGTTGTTGCGTTTCACTAATGAGGTCATGGATGGATGATCTCGTCCGTCATCTTTTAGCTTACCCAATCGTAAAACCAGCATTTGCATGGTCGTGATGTCGGTTAACATATTAGCCAACTTGGTTTGTATAAGCTGATTGGCGGCCAACGGTTTGCCAAACTGTTTGCGGTCAAGCACATATTGCCGCGCTTGTTGATAGCAAAATTCTGCTGCTCCAACGGTTCCCCAAGCAATTCCATAACGGGCACTATTCAGGCAGGTAAACGGGCCTTTTAATCCTTTTATATCCGGGAACATATTTTCATCCGGAACAAACACATCATCAAAAACTAGCTCTCCGGTTTCAGAAGCACGTAAACTCATTTTGTATTTCGTAACCGGCGCCGAAAAACCTTTCATGCCTTTATCTACCAAGAAGCCGCGAATAACGCCTTTGTCGTCTTTATGTTCTTTAGCTTTGGCCCAAACTACGGCTACGTCAGCAATAGGGGAGTTGGTGATCCACATCTTAGCTCCGTTCATAATCCAGCCACCATCGGTTTTAACCGCCGTTGTAACCATAGAGCCAGGATCGGAGCCATGATCGGGTTCGGTTAATCCAAAACAACCAATCATTTCGCCGGTAGCTAATTTTGGGAGATATTTCTGTTTTTGCTCCTCTGTTCCAAATTTAGAAATGGGATACATCACCAATGAAGACTGCACACTCATAAACGAGCGATAGCCTGAATCTACGCGCTCCACTTCGCGGGCAATAAGTCCATAGGCTGTATAGCTGGCATCCGAGCCTCCATATTGCTCGGGTACGGTAACTCCTAATAATCCCATTTCACCCATTTCCGTGGCAATATCCCGATCAAAATATTCTTCCGTATTGCCCTTTAGAGCTCTGGGTTCCAGTTTGCTTTGGGCGTAATCCCGGGCCGTTTCCATTATGAGGCGATCCTCCTCATTGAGTTCCGACTCAAAGAGAAGAGCATCATCGATATTGAATAGATTTTTGGGCATGGATGTATCTGTTTTTAGGATGTTAATTTGATAGCTGAATAGTAAGAAAAATATGCTTTAGCCTGAAAGATGTTTTCATAAAAAAGCCCGCAACCAAGTTTAGTTACAGGCTCCCTGACTCCAACAAAAAGAGATGAAAATCAGGCCAGGGTTTTCTTGAGCTCGCGCGCAATAATCAGCCGTTGAACTTCAGACGTACCTTCACCGATGGTTAAAAGTTTAGAGTCGCGCAGAAATCGCTCTACATGATATTCTTTCGTATATCCATATCCGCCGTGAATTTGAACCGCATCCAGCGCGGCGCGTACCGATAGTTCGGAGGCAAATAGCTTAGCCATTGAAGCTTCAGTGCTGAACGGTTTCCCCTGATCTTTCAGCCAGGCCGAGCGGTGTGTAAGCAGTCGGGCAGCCTCAATTTCGGTGGCCATATCAACCATTTTACCTTCCATATACTGGAAATTACCAATGGCGGTACCAAACTGCTTTCTTTCCATCGAGTATTTCAGAGATTCTTCCAGCGCTCCCCGAGCAACTCCCACCGATAAGGCGGCTATACCAACGCGGCCACCATCCAGCACCTTCATGGTATCAATAAAACCGTGGCCTTCTTCACCCAGTAGATTTTCGGCAGGAACTTCCACATTCTCAAAAAATACTTCGGTTGTATTGGAAGAATTCATCCCCAGCTTATGCATGGTAGGACCCGGTTTCACTCCGTCCCATTTGCGTTCTACAATAAACGAAGAAATTCCCTTTACGCCTTTCTCAGGATCTGTTTTGGCAAGCACTACATACACGTCACCCACAGAACCCTGCGTGATAAAAATCTTGGAGCCGTTGAGGATATACGTGTCACCTTTTTTGATAGCCGTTGATTTCATTCCGGATGCATCGCTTCCCGAACCCGGTTCTGTAAGACACCAGCCAGCTAATTTTCTCCCGGAGGTAAGGTCGGGCATATACTTCATTTTCTGTTCATGATTGCCAGCAACGGCAATGTGTCCGGTTCCCAGGGAGGTGTGAGAAGCTACTGTTAAAGCAAGCGAAGCGTCCCAGCGCGCAATCTCTTCAATGGCGAGGCAGAAGCTAACTACATCAAAACCACCACCGCCATATTGC
Organism: Gracilimonas sp.; assembly: GCA_041689895.1. Taxonomy (GTDB): domain Bacteria; phylum Bacteroidota; class Rhodothermia; order Balneolales; family Balneolaceae; genus Gracilimonas. Next base: position 5,367 of record JBDNFJ010000403.1, read on the forward strand.
TCCTCATGATAGATGCCGAGCATACCCAACTCACCCAATTGCTTAACAATCTCGTGCGGAAATTCTTTACTGTTATCACGTTCTAATACGGTTGGCGCAACATTACGTTCTACAAATTCTTTTACGCTATCGCGGATCATTTTTTGGTCTTCACTGAGTTCAAAAGACAAAGCTTTGTCTAAAATGGCATCCATATTACGTATTTTCTTGTGTGATTAAATTTGCTTTGGAAACGCTTCCAAGATAAAGCATTGATGCATTAATATCGTTCAGTATGTGTAAAAATGTTTAGCTCGGAACATTCAAAATACCTAAGTTAAAATTCTATATTACTTTGAAAGAGTAAGGTTTATATATTCGTTGCAATAAGGCATTGAATGTAGAATTATTGCACGGTACAGGAAGGATATGAAATCACCAGTTGTAAAGTTTATTATAAAGGCATTAGTCGTATTTATTGTATGGTATTTGATCTACGAATTATGGCTGCTGCCCGATGGCCGACTTGATGAATGGCTGTCTTTAAATATTATAGGAACCAGTGCAGGCATTTTAAAGATGTTCGGGCTCGATATTTATACGGTAAACCGGATCATCGGAATAGGAGAATATCCGGGCATTCAGGTGGTAGATGGCTGTAATGGAATTTCTGCCATCGGCTTATTTTTGGGATTTATAGTGGCCTATCCCGGGGACTGGAAAAACCGGTTCAGCTTTTGTTTTGTGGGAATTGGTGTGATCTATCTGGTGAATATTTTACGCATTATTGTTTTGGTAATTACCCAAAAAGACTGGCCCCAATTTTTTGAATTCACGCACGACTATTCCACCACGGCTATATTTTATATCGTAATCTTTATCCTTTGGATGGTTTGGGTGAATTTTGCAGAAGAGGGAGCTTCTTTGCAGGCTAAAAGTGATGCCAAATTATCTTAGGCTCTAATTAAGATTTTGAGGTATTTATCTTTTTATATTTAGAAAACTATGCAAGTTCATGGTTCCCAAAGCCTGTATTTAGTACGTTGCACTCAAAATTTTTAGCCAGCACCAACCTAAATATTTAATGCTCTCCCTTTTTTTATTCTTGTGAAAAGGGGGCGTTATCAATAACCTAAAAGTGAAATTCCCTGCATGAAAGACAAGCTCGATAAGCACCAATTGATGTTAGAAGATGTGGTAGCAAAAATCACTTCCGGTAATTTTGATAATATGCCACTCGAATCGATTTTTTCATCTATTGAGGTGTCCGGCAAACTTTGGTTGCTGGGAGCCGGCAAAGCTTCTGTAGCTATGGCTAAAAAAGCCGAGCAGTATTTCGGAGATTCAATAAAGGATGGAATCATCATTGCTCCGCAAAAAACCGATGAATTAACCCGGGTTCAGGTGTTTAAAGGCACTCATCCTTATCCCGATGAAGAGTCCGTTTCGGCATCGTTTGAGCTGTGGGATTTAGCGGCTAAGATTCCTGCTGAGGACACGGTGTTATTTTGCCTTTCAGGCGGAGCTTCGTCATTGTTCTGCATACCGGCAGAGGGAATAGAGTTACTGGAGTTTCGGGAGATGTATAAATTATTGCTTAATTCAGGGGCTTCTATTCACGAGATTAACACAGTGAGGAAGCATCTTTCCACTACAGCCGGTGGACGATTGGGCAAGCTGTTAAAGCATCAAAAGCTTATTTCTGTTCTTCTTTCTGATGTACCCGGTGATAATCCCGAGGTTATTGGAAGCGGCCCTACAGTACCTGATTCCTCTACATTTAAGGAAGCTTTTCAGATTTTGAAGAGATATAGATTGTGGGATCAAACCCCGCATGCTGTGCGAATATATATATCAAAAGGGATGTATGAACAGTCCTATGAAACACCGAAACCAAAAGATTGTGAATGGGAAAACCACGCAGTTCATGTAATATCCGGAGCTAAGTTATTGGCTACTAATGTTGCACAATATTTAGAGCAACAAGGGTTAAATGTGCAGTTGGAGGAGAAGGCTTATGATATGGATGTGAAGCAAATCTCAAAGAAAATATGTAGTGAGGCCGTTGGGGTTTTAAGTACGAAATCTAAGTTAAAAAAGCCGGCTGCTCTTATTTATTTTGGTGAAAGCACGGTACATGTTGTGGGGGATGGGAAAGGAGGGAGGAATCAACAATTAGCGCTAAATGCTGCCATTTCTATTGAAGGACAGCATGCAATTTCATTACTCAGTTTTGCTACCGATGGAGTGGATGGTCCTACAGATGCTTCCGGAGCTATCATTAATTCACAAACCACTCTTCTGGCTCGTAAAAAGAAATTGGTCCCCGAAGACTACGTTCAAAATAACGACGCGTATCACTTTCATGAAGCTATGGATACGATCCTCAGAACCGGTCCAACCGGTAATAATCTCATGGATATTCAGGTCGTTTTAATTGGGTGAGGAAGATTGGATTTTAGATGTAAGATATAAGACGTAAGATTTTTTTGTTTTCCCCAACCCTTGACGAGCTCAAACAACATGGGTTTGAAATAATAGACGGAATAGAAGCCCTCCATGGTTATTTCCGAAGATGGAGATTACAGCCTAAATCCATCTTTCCGTTCCGTTCTAACAATTTTGTTAAACAGAAACATTCATAGGAACGGGGTGATGGATGCTTCATGATTTACGCTCGATTCGTGCCAATTCCTCATGCTGCAAATCGCCTTCTGACTTCCCACCAACCGAACGATGGGGAAATAGAGCAAGATTAGACAAGAGACATAAGACGCAAGATTTCGAGAGAACTCCAATTTATTTCCGTAGGGGCAATTCATGAATTGCCCCTACGGGAAGCACATCTGATTATCTACTCTTCTTCATTTAAACCCTGATTTATAGATTGAAAGGGTTTTCTTAAATAGCACTCAAAATCCATCAGAATAATCTTCAAATCAGGCAAATCATGGTTCAAACTATGAAGCCTAAATTTATCCAAATCAGAATCGGTCTGCTGGCTTCCTCGCCAGCCGAACGATGGATATTAATTAAGAGAGAAAAAGAACATCGCTTTACTTAATCGGGGTTTCACTACCTATAAAAGAATTATAATCTTTATATAACCTATTTAAAGAATTAAGTTCTTAATAAATAAATATCCATAAATGATTAATCTTTCAAATTAGATTAATAAAGCATTATTGATTATAATGAGCTTGTTGTGAAATTAAAAAATGAGACATGCCTCAGGTAAAATTAGATTCAATTGACAAAAAAATTATTGGTCTCCTTCAGCAAGAAGGAAGGTTAGCCAATAATGAATTAGCCAAGCGGATAGGCCTCACAACTACGCCAACGTTAGAGCGTGTGCGCCGATTAGAACGTGATGGTATTATTGAAGGCTATTCGGCCACCATCAATAAGGAGATGGTAGGGCGTGGTTTCACCGCCATTGTTAAAGTTACGCTGAGCGTTCATCAGTTAAACCTGATGGAAGAATTCGCATCGGCCATTAAAAAAATACCCGAAATTCTGGAATGCTATCACACTACTGGCGATGGCGATTTTTTGCTGCATGTAGTAGCCAAAGACACCCACGATTATGAGCAATTAATGCGGAATAAGCTAACCACTCTACCCGATGTAGAACGGCTTCATACCAGCATTGTACTCAATACTATTAAAGAACAATCTCCAATCCCCGTTTATGATGAAGACTAAAATTAAACCCACCATGGAATCAGCGGCAGTACATGCCGGAAAAAGCAACAAAGACCAGTACGGTTCTCACGTCACGCCGATTTATCAAACCTCTACTTTTGTTTTTGAGGATGTAAAATCGGGGGCTTTAGCGTTTCAAGGAGAAGAAGGTGGAGCCAGTCATGTGTATTCTCGTTTAGGAAATCCAACGGTAGAAGAATTGGAACGAGCCATTTGCGCACTTGAAACCTATGAGCTCGATAACAGCGATGAATATAGGGGTATGGCTTTTGGAAGCGGTATGGCGGCCATCACAACGGGGATTATTAGCTTGGCAAAGGGCGGACATATTATTTCGCAAGATGCTTTGTATGGATGTACGAGCCAATTTCTGAAGGAGGACACCGGCGCTATGGGAATGTCGGCCTCATTTATAGATACCTCGGATGTATTTTTGATGGAGACGGAGCTGAAGAAAAATCCGGGTACAAAATTGATTTATCTTGAAAGCATTGCAAATCCAACCATGCTGCTTTCGGATATAAAAGCCATCGCCCAGTTAGCCGAAGAGTACGGCGCAATGTTGATGGTAGATAATACCTTCGCCACGCCTTATCACATCCAGCCGTTGGCATTAGGCGCAGATGTTGTGGTGCATTCTACTACCAAATATATGGGCGGACACGGAACTATTGTCGGCGGGGCAATGGTGGCCAAAAAAGAGATATTTGAGGAAGCCAATACCGCTGTTTTCCGAAAAAATCTGGGAGGTATTGCTGGCCCAATGGATGCCTGGCTAACGACCAACGGAATCAAAACCTTACCTCTGCGCATGAAAAAGCATGCGGAGAATGGAATGCTTGTCGCTAAATTCCTCGAAAATCATCCCAAAGTAGCGCATGTATATTATCCCGGATTGGAATCCCATCCACAATACGCACTGGCTTCATCCATCATGAACAATGGCTTTGGTGGAATGCTGTCTTTCGATTTAACGGGTGGATATGAGGCCGGAGTTTCACTTATGAATAATGT
>JBDNFJ010000404.1:0-2366 GCA_041689895.1 Gracilimonas sp.
CTCCCAAAATTCCGGTTACCTGAAACCAGCTATTTCCCAAGCTGATGTTGAAATGATCAAATGAGCTTGGGTTATCACTCAATACGGTAGAAGTTTCACCATAAGGCGCCCAAAGATTATCATAACGCCCCATATAAATTTTCATGAAGTCTCCCTGATAGCCCATGTAATAATCTTCACTCCGAACATAAAAACGACTTGATGGGCTAATTCCTTCTCGGTCATAATCATAAAAGAGTAAATGCCGCACGCCAAGTTGAGCACCAAAGTCGCCCTTTTCGCCGTATAATTGGCCGGCTCCATTCGGCAAGAAAAACAGCTCATCCTTTTGTGGTCGAAGACCATTGCTATTAAGCGTATTGTTGAGCTCGAAGCCACCTTCCAATAATCCATCTACGTACACTTCATCTTTTGACCTTTCGGTAAAACCCGCTTCTTTTTGGATCTGATCGAGCCAGAATAGCTCTATTTTGCTGAGCTTGTCCTTGTCTATATTTTTTAAAGCTGCATTCACTTCGCCCCTTGTATAAGGCAGTTGCGTAGGATTTAGCTCCGGCAGATACCCACGTTGCTGCATGTCTTTGATGTACGCATATACGTGATTATTTAAATGGAGTATTTGATTCTGTTGAGCTTTAGCAGTGCCCGATACGAGAATGAGAAAGGAAACAATAAAAATAGAAAGTAAAAATGATTTTGGTCGCATGGAAATTCGTTCAATCTTTTTTTTTCTGCTTTATGAGATAATATACAACTATAAACATCATAACTTAAAAGGATTAACCAGCTATTACAGGTTAAAACAATCAGCTAAACAGGTTGGCCGTGGCTTTCATCCCTATTTTTACCGCACACCAACCCATTAAAACCGGATAGAATTTCTTGAGATGAGGGTGGTAGGGAATAATGACCTTGTTTACGAGCCGATATTGATTCTGGAATTCTCTTATCAAAGAAAATGAGCGTTTCTCCATACCACCAGCAATATGTAGGCGACGAATCATAGCCGGTTCTTTACGGAAATCCAACCGATACCCATTTTTTAAATAAGGTTGAAGTTTGAAAGCAAAGGAGTGTTCGTCCTGATTCTGAACATCAGCATCCCAAAGCCCTGCCTTTAAGGCCCATTCTCTTCGGATGGATGAATTGGTGCCATGCAGCCAATCTACATTTTGGACGTCCTCATCAAATTTTGCAAAGGTGTACGGCGTTTTCAAGCTACTGTACTGCATACAATTTCGCCGAATAAACCCACGCATAACCCGCAAATATGGGTATTTCTCAATTTTCTCAGTCACGTGCCTGCCAGTAAAACCTATCAACTTCTCATCCGCGTACGCTTCCTCATGTTTTTTTATCCACTGCTCATTCATAGGGAGATCATCATCATCTATAAAGAGAAGTATTTCCCCTTGTGCACTTTTAACCCCTTGATTTCTGGCTTCAGGTCCTCCCAGCGGCGGGAATTTCAACAGTTTTACTCTTGGGTCTGAAGCTAACTCTATCAATCGGTTGTACGCTGCTTCCTCAAAATCGGTAGATTGTTCGACAATTATAATTTCAAACGATGCATGCTGTTGTAAAAGCAGCGCTTCCAACAACTCACAAAGTGCAGCCATACGATTATAGGATCGTACAATAACCGAAATTCGAGGATTCATTAGGCTTTTGCGGCTCTTTTACGCAAGCTTTCCATCAGAGAATTAAATCCCTTTTTCTTAATAATGCGCTGAAATTGACGGTTATAAGAAGTGGCGGTTGATACATCATCAATTTCCATATCAACAATAAACCATTCTCCATTTTCAAAGCTCATTTCATAATTAACGGGAGTTCTCACATCTTTTAGCTCAGCAAGCGTTTCAACTCTTGCCTTTCCAGCTTCTGCTGAAATGGTTTTATAGGTTACTTTAGCACGATATATATCCAGTTTATTCATAGATTGATCACGAACGATAGTAGAAAAAAGATCCACAAACTCCGTTCTTTCTTCGGTTGAAATAGTATCGAAGGTTTCAGATAAAGCCTCTTTAGCCATGGCTTTAAAATCAATAATATTATTAATTATATTTTTTAATTGAGCACGTTGCGCATCGGTGTATTCGGTACCTTTGGGCCCCATAAGTTCTTTAATTTGTTCATCCCGCTGCATGAGCATATCCCTAATATCCTGTTCAGATTGCTGAGCCACAACCGCTCCCGACAAAAAAAGGCACAGCAAAAAAACAGTAAGAAATCTAAATGTATTCATAATCACATTAATTGGTTATCAAAGTAGTCAACGGTATCCCGGCTGATTTATTTAGCTTGGCCAACGATGAATTATATTCAAATATTCTTTGCTTTAACTTAAGCTTGAGTTCCAG
>JBDNFJ010000405.1:0-1260 GCA_041689895.1 Gracilimonas sp.
ACCATATTCCTCAAAAATCGGTTGGCTTTTATTTGATATCGGATCGTTTCCCCATCTTCATAAAACACGGATTTCTGGATATCACAAAGCGTGGTAAAGTTATCTTGGTTGAATTTGGAGTAGCCTGCAAAATCAATTTCCCCTTTCAGTTCTGCGGCACATGCGTGAAGTACGGATACATCAACGGGATATCTCAAGCTCCAAGCATAATGGCGATGTAGCGGCATGCACCGTGTGGCTATTGTGTACTCATATTCGCGAGCAATAGCATCAAAACGAGCATGGAAATCGGCCTCAACTTTCTCAACCTGCACAATTTGAATCTGGTCGCCCACTAATCCATTCACCCCGAAAATTAGCTTTTCTATTTCCATCTCATCGGGAAACTCAACATGAGCTATTTGTCCGCGGGCATGCACGCCGGAATCCGTTCGACCCTGCCCTACCAGTTCTACCGGCTGCTGTAAAATCTGAGCAAAGGCCTCTTCCAAAGTTTGCTCTACGGTGACATCGGTAGGCTGAATCTGCCATCCACAAAAATGGGTGCCATCAAACTCGATGGTCAGCTTGTACTTCTGCATTCTTTTTTTGGTGATAAAGATAACCTATTTTTGCTGTTCATAATTTGATGGTTTTTGAAACCTTCTGTTCATCAAAATTTCCGTTCAATTTATATTCATCTTTTCGAGCCAGAGCTGAACAATCTTCGTATAATAATTTTACGAAGCATTTATCATGACCGGAACCAATAGTTGCCGGAATCATAATGGGAATGGTTGAGTTGTTATTCTTCCCAAGAGTTAATTCAACACCAGTCTTTTCTAAAGAAAATGCACGTTCAGAAAAATAGATTACTCATTCAAATTAGAGCCAATTTTCATCATCTTATGGTATCCTAAAAATATTTTCACCCAAATGTAACTTTGCTATGCGTATTGAATTAGATATTAAACTCGGTTTCAAAAATGTAATGATCCGCCCAAAACGATCTACTCTTAAATCTCGGGCAGATGTTTCTCTGGAACGAACTTTTAGATTCCTCCACGCCAAACACAGCTGGACCGGCGTTCCCGTTATGGCAGCCAACATGGACACTACCGGAACTTTTGAGATGGCCGCAACGCTGGCATCTCACAAAATGTTCACGACTATTCACAAGCATTATTCCATAGATGAATGGAGCTCGTTTTTAGCCGAAGCCGATGAAGGAATTACCGAATACATTGCGGTAAGTACCGGTATAAGTTCATCAGATATGAA
>JBDNFJ010000406.1:0-2507 GCA_041689895.1 Gracilimonas sp.
CCAGTACGAAAAAACCTTTTGTATTTAATGAAGCAATCCAGCCCAACACGTTAACACTCTAACACTTAAACACGTTAACACTTTCCCTTCTTCGAAAAGTAGATTGCTGCCCAAACGATGCCCACAAAAGCTAACGCAATTCCAACTCCTCCTAAAAAAGCATACAATAAATAGGGAATTATAATACTGATGACAATTCCGGTGAGCGTCTTCAGCGGGAAAGCAGCGGCTGATGAAGCTCCAAAAATGGAAGAAAGAATTCGGACTAAACGTGAGAACATAATCGTGCATTTGTGAGTTAACTGTCTTTAATACGATGGGTATTTCAAAAAGATACAGACTAAAAGCCTGCGGTACTTTATGTGGGATTATATTTTAGGGAACATGAAGCCGGTTTTATATATATTTAATTTGAATGGTGGCCAAAAGCCTAATCGCTAATAAATTCGGATACAATGAAAATGGATAACAAACTATCTATAGGGATGAGTCTAATTATATTTGCTATGATGTCTGCTTGCGCCCCGGTTTATGTGCCAACTGCCAAGCATACACATTTTCTGGATTCAGAAGATGAGGCAGATATCGCAGTTTATACCGGCCTTAATGGCTTTGATGCGCAAGGCGCCTATGCTTTAACACCAAAGTTGGGTGTGGTTGGTGGAATCTCCGCCTCAAATAGAGAAGGCTCTTCTTCAAGTTCAGATCATCAACATATTGCCATTGAGGTTGGAGCAGAATACTTCAAAAAATTAGGTAAAAATGGTCGATTTGAAGCCTTAGCAGGACTTGGGTTTGGGACTTCAGAAGCCAAGGAACATTATGATTTTTATGGACCCCAAAAGGTGAATGCAAAAGGATCATTCTCAAATTACTTTCTGCAATCCAACATCGGTTTAGAAACCAGAGCTTTTGATTTAGGCTTAGCGGTACGTATGAATCAAATTGTTTTTTCTAAGTTTGAAACTTCGAGTACAACCTACAATAATACCAAAGCAGGAACCTTTTTTGAACCTTCCATATTTGCACGGTTAGGTTGGGAAAAATTGAAAGTTGAAACCCAAATAGGGTTTTCTGTGCCTCTACAGCAAGATCTCGAGTTTCAATATGAGCCGCTGACCTTTTCGCTGGGAATCCGCTATAATTGGAACCTGGGGAAGTAAAGAAGCAGGTGGTGTGTACTAAGCTACGGCATGAATTTCGGTTTCTTCAAAATTCAGCAGAAGCTCTAAAATTGGATTCATCTCATTATGTTTCATCAGTTCCATGCGTAGGTTCTTTCCATTCCGGATGCCTTTCAAGTATTGGCCATAATGTTTTTTCATGATGATTACGCCATAGCGCTCTCCCTGATGTTTTACTGACAAACGAAGCTGCTCTGCACAAAGCTCAATTCGTTCTCTAACGGATGGTTCCGGAAGCAATTCACCCGTTTCCAAATAAAGACGTGTGCGTTCAAAAATCCAGGGATTTCCAATGGCACCCCGGCCAATCATCACGCCATCTACTCCGGTTTCATCAAACATTTGCTTGGCTAATTCAGGAGAAGTTACATCCCCGTTACCGATAATAGGAATTTCAAGTCCGGGCGTATTTTTGAGCTTTTTAAGCCACTCCCAACGGGCATCGCCTTTGTATTTCTGAGCGCGAGTACGTGCGTGAACCGTGAGCGCCTTCACCCCAACTTTTTGCAACATTAGCGCAACTTCTTGAATTTTGATGGTGTCCTCGTCCCAGCCAAGACGGGTTTTTGCGGTAACCGGCTTGCTTTTAACAGCATCAACTACGGTTCCAGCCATTCTTTCCATCATGCTGATGTCTTTCAAGCATCCGGCTCCGGCACCTTTTTTAACCACTTTATAAACGGGGCACCCGAAGTTGATATCCACCAAGTCGGGATTGTTATTTTCAGCCACCTTGGCCGCTCCTTCCATGGCGTCTTCACGTCCACCAAAAATCTGAACTCCGAAAGGTCGTTCCATTTCATTAAAATCCATTTTATGCAAGGCAATGTCAGAATCGCGAATTAATGCCTCTGAGCTTATGAATTCCGTGAATACAATATCTGCACCCTTTTTTCTGCAAATTTGCCGAAATGGAGAATCAGTAACGTCCTCCATAGGGGCAAGAAATAAAGGTTTATTTGGTAATTGGATGGGGCCGATGTTCATCAGAGGCAAAAAATTGAATGAGAAATTTGCTCTACAAAATTAAGGCTTTTTCACGAAGATTCTAATACATATTCATCTCTGAAGATAATTTGATCCTCTTTTGAAGATCATCCCGTATTAGAGAATAGATGGAAGCTCTAAGTAAAATTCATGAATATGATTTCAATTAAAAAACTCTTTTTTGTAATAGCTGTCTTTCTAATAACGATTCTGTATTCAGTCAACTCTGTGGCTCAAATCTACTATGTATCTGATGACACGCTATGGGTGCAGGAGTCTGGTGATGCTGAACCTGAGGCTATTGCCGGTGGAAGTACTTTACCCATTTATGGGGTA
>JBDNFJ010000407.1:0-2064 GCA_041689895.1 Gracilimonas sp.
TCAAATGCCGTGTAGGTGTTTCCGGAACTACGTCGTTCAAATTCAATTAAACGAGCAATTCTCTGTGGCTCTACCAGATTTGAAAGCACCCTTGCTTGAGCACTTCGGAAAGTCTCGATAGCCGATGCCTGATTCACTTTATCCAAGATATCGGTATTGAAGGCCCATGTTGGTGAGCTAAAGGCATGCTTTTGTAAGAAAGCCATTGCTTTTTTCTGCGTTGCTTCATCCACGGGCTCATAAACGGCGCCTTTTTGGTCGTAGGTTTTGTAGTTCTCATATACGCCACCAATGTTACTTAAAGCATGGCCCATGTATCGTCCCCACTGGCCAATCATGTTCGTGTACAACTCTCCCAAGTCATCATAATCTCTGCCGTCTTTCTTAGTCCATTTAACCAGATTTTCAGTAATTATCTGAAGATTAGCTAAACCAAGCTCGCCGGCCGCCATGGCATTATTGGTGAGGTCTTCGTTTTGAGATCTTGGATCAATCTTACTTCCGGTTTGTCGGCCGTAGAAGTACACCGGATCTCCGGCTCGTTCAACCACCCATTTATCAAGTGTTTTCTGAATTTCTGCATCACTCATATCATCAGGGAACCAAGTGTATCCCCATTTTGCGGCCCATTTGTCATATTCGCCAATAGCAGGATAGAAGCTGGTAACGCCGTCGCCGGGCTGTGCTACGTAATTAAAACGAGCATAATCCATGATAGATGGCGCTGTACCGTGCGTGGAAGTAAACTCAGGATCACGGAGTTGCTCTACCGTATAAGCATAGCTTGAACCCCAGTTATGAGGGAAGCCTAACGTGTGGCCTACTTCATGCGATGATACAAAGCGAATTAACTCACCCATCGTCTCATCATCAAACTGTACGTGACGTGCAGCGGGATTGGCTGCGGCCGTTTGAATAAAGTACCAATTACGTAATAAGTTCATCACGTTGTGGTACCAACCAATGTCGCTTTCCAAAATCTGGCCGGAGCGTGGATCATGCACGTGAGGTCCGTATGCATTTTGGACAGGCGATGCAAAATAGCGGATGACCGAATAGCGTACGTCTTCCGGGCTAAATTCGGGATCTTCTTCTTTGGTCGGTGGGTCTTTGGCTATAATCGCATTTTTGAAACCGGCGGCTTCAAAAGCAGCTTGCCAGTCTTCTACGCCTTCTTTCAGATATTTTCTCCACTTCATAGGCGTAGCCGGGTCTATGTAATACACAATCTGATCAACCGGCTCAACGAGCTCGCCTCGTAAATAGGCTTCTTTGTCTTTAGGAACTAACTCATAACGAGTGATATCCTGAATTTTCTTTGCTTTCTGAATTTTATCACTGTACTCCGTTTTCTGAACACTGAAAAATCCAACACGGTCATCATAAGCGCGCGATCTCATGGTCTCTACAGGAAGTATAACCATGCTGTGATTCACTTCTAAGGAAATGGTTCCTGTAGAAGAACTTGAGGGAGGGGAGCTTGCTTCGTAGGTCAATACGCTTCGAGCTTCAATATTTTTGGGATAACTGTTAATATGCTCGATAAAGGTACGCTTGCTATCTAAACGACGCACTTTATAGCGGGTACGGCTTCTACTATCTAAGCCTAAAGAGGGAATATCGGATGAAAATAAATCCGTTACTTCAATCACCACACCAGAGGTATCTTTACTCAGCGCCTTAATATCGAAGGAGGCAATAATAGGTTCAAAGTTAGAGTTCTTAACCGCTTGATAAATAGGCATGGTATCAGAAGCTACGTTCTCAAAGGAAACATGACGAAGCATAATTTGATCGTCTCTTCGCTGCCATCGCACAATTTGTGTATTTAATTTCTCGCCACCGTATCCAAGGTTTTCGGCCGTTTTAGCTATACGCGATACTAACAAAAACTCACGATCGAGCAGCTCATTAGGAATCTCGTAATAATATTTGTCCTCTACTTTGTGGACATCAAAAAGCCCTTCGTCGGTCTCCGCTTTCTTAGTAATTACATCACTATACTTCTTTATGCCTTCTTTGGCATCCTTTCCGCCCCGCATTCCGCTGGGAGCCTTGCTCGGA
>JBDNFJ010000408.1:0-2674 GCA_041689895.1 Gracilimonas sp.
TTCCCGATATTCGAACGGTATCTTCAACCCGAACTCTGGTAGGCCGTACGGCATGAATAGCAAGGAATAAGTTATCTGTAGAATCAACAGTGAATGATGGGCCGGTAAATGTTCCCCCACTGGTAATTACTTCTATAGGTCCCGATGCGGCATTTAAAGGTACTTGGGTTAATATAACTGAATCACTTACAGCGTTAATCCTGGCTTCAGTGCCGTTAAACAGCACTTGTTGTACATCTTTAAATCCTTTCCCAGCAATCACAATATGTGCTCCAAAAGGTGCGCGCGCCGGAATAACCGATTTAATACCATCCGAAATCTCTGAAGTCGTAGAACTATTAATATCACTACATCCTGAAATAGCTAATGCTATTAGTACCGAACTTATAAAAAAGCAAATGGATAACAGCTTCATATTTACACACTCTTTTGATTCAATTCTGAAATTATTTAGGCCAGAATTCAGGTTCTCTATATCCTTTCTACGTATTTGCTATTCCGAAAAGGTCAAATTTTCTAAAAAGGGTTTTGAATACCTTTTAGGTATCAGAAATCATCCGTTTGGCACCTTAAACTAATTGGCTTTTCGTAATGCGGTGATCAGGAAATCCTCCTAAACGCGTAGTTATTTCTCTGTCTATGGATGTTGCGTTGTTTGCAGAGTAGCCGGCCTGGTAACCAGTTTGTAGCACAAACATTAAAACTAATTGGTTTATATTTTGTTTAATATGTACTAAACAAACTTAACAAAATGATTAGCTGTAGAAGATGAAACCAACCAACTACTCCAATAAATTAGATTTTGTGGATGATTTTAGCTTAAAAATAGAGGAACTTGGACATTCACGTATATATGGACAAATTCTTGGTTGGCTTCTTATTTGTCATCCTCCGCATCAGTCTTTTTCTGATTTAGTTGAAAACCTGAGCATAAGTAAGGCCTCTGTCAGCAACAGTACGCGCATGATGTTAGAAACCGGACTCATTGAGAAAACACGTGTACAAGGGGAGCGCCAAATCTACTTTAGAATTAAAGACGGCTCACTAATTGATTTCATGCAGAAACAAATGGCGCACACATTAAGCCTGGAGCACATCACCCAAAAGGGATTAGAACTTTTAAAGTCAGATACTGAAACCGACTCCACTCGATTAAAACGTGCAAACGCATTCCATCATTTTTTAGCACAACAATTAACCGGCCTGATTGAAAAGTATAAAATTGAACGCCAATCTTGATTCAATCACCTCCCTCCATTCCATTTAAAACCACTTACTGAACCCACAGTCATTTTAAATAAGAAGTATAGTTATTCACTCTATTTGTATGGAACCGCTTTTTTAAAAGCACTGTTTACTATTTTCATTATGCTCATCTTCTTTTCTCCTATAAATGCACTCCCATTAGCCGTTGAACAAATTAATTATTTAAATTTAGTTTGTTTATTAATTAGTAAACTTAGTAACTTTAGAGCTGTTGAATTTCAAGTCATCAACTGACTAAGAGTTAGTACATGGGAATACAGGAACGTAAAGAACGAGAAAGAAAGCGACGACAGGAGCAGATATTGAATGCGGCCATCGAGCTTATCGAAAACCGGGGGTTTGAAAAAACCACCATGGATGAAATTGCCGAACGGGCAGAACTCAGCAAAGGCACCCTGTATCTTTATTTCAACGATAAAGTGACTCTATATCAAGCTATTAAAAAAAGAGCCTTAACCAGTCTTCACACCCAATTTCTTAGCATCATCCAAAAAGATTTAAAAGGAGCAGACATCGTGAAGGAAATGATGTTCGCCTTCTTGGATCTGATTCGCGAGAATGTCACGTTTACCAAAGCCATGCTCCTTTACAGGAAAAAAGATGAGACTGACAGCCCCATAAATGATGAGCCTATTTCAGTCAGGTGTATTGATCTGGAGAACGAGCTGCAAATGTTGATTATTCGGGGATTGCAAATTGGGATTCAGGATGGCAGCGTCAAAAGCAGGCTCAATCCTAAAATCTTGGCTCTTCAAATTGGTTTTCAAATGCGCGGAATGCTTCAATTCTTCATTTTCAATTCCAAAGAGCAAGGCCTTCAGATCCTCAAAGAAAATAATATGGAAATGGGTGATCTGATAGAACAATTTCTACACGTTCAATTTAACCAAAGCGCATAATGAGATCAATCATAAAAAATTTAAACCTCACTTATTTAATGCATATGAATCGATTTTTAAGCCATCCCCCCAAATACTTCGGGATGTTGGCACTATTCATCAGCCTGAGTTTTTCATCCTTAGCATACGCTCAACCCATTACTCAGATGAGCGATACGCTCAGTCGCACAATTAATTTAGAACAAGCCATACAAATATCGCTGGCTAATAATACGCAAATGAAGCGCTCTCTGCTCTCGGTTAGAGATGCTGATCAGCAAATCCGTAATGCCTGGAGTAATGTAATGCCCAGCGTGGCGGCATCGGCTAATTATACCCGAAATCTTGAAGTTCCGGTTAATTTTATTCCGGCCGTTATCTTTGATCCCAATGCAGCTCCCGGTAAACTAATTCCGGTTGCATTCGGTACCGATAATAACTGGCAGGGAGGCTTTTCGGTTTCTCAAACCTTATTCAGCGGTCAGGCTTTTGTAGGTATTAGCAGCTCTGAATTATATAAAGCAGCACAA
>JBDNFJ010000409.1:0-22541 GCA_041689895.1 Gracilimonas sp.
CCGCTAATAGAATCCCGTCTGCACGGGAATGACGGTGGTGCGTTATTCTGGTTTCATACACCTAATCATTTCCCATTCCCCAAAATCATCCCTGCGCACCTGTCCCGACAAACGTGTCGGTAAGGCAGGCATCTAAATACATAGATGCCAACCGCTTTCAAATCACATCCTCGCAGGTTTTTCAAAAAAAAGATAATGGTACCGGCGTTGGGAGCTGTCTTATAAGAGAATATGTAACCCAAAGCTACTTAAAAAGCCTGAGACCGAATGCGTATCGTCAAAGCGGGAATTTTTCTGTTATTCTATATATGGCACCATACTTGTGATGGCCAAGCCATTCAGAATATTCAAAAACTTTCGGAGGCTATTGTGCTGGATGGAAAACTGAATGAAAAAGCTTGGCAAACGATTCCACCTTTTCCAATGACGCAATACGAGCCGGTTTTTCGAGGCGAGTTGCACGAAAAGACAGAGATAATGGTAGCCTATGATGATGAATATTTTTACGTAGCCGGGCGAATGTTTACGAAAGATCCTGCTACCATTACCGCCAATAGTTTGTACCGAGATCGTTATGCAAGCGATGATGTATTTGCCGTAATTCTGGATCCTTTTAATGATGATCAAAACGCGCTCCGGTTTTTTACCACTCCGGCCGGAGTTCGGTTCGACCAATCCATCTCAAACGATGCCAACGATATTGCCGGTTCTGATGCGGTGAACGGTAGCTGGAATACATTTTGGGATGTGGCCACTACGCAAGATGAACACGGCTGGTATGCCGAAATCCGTATTCCATTTTCAAGTATTGGATTTCAAAGTAGCCAAGGAGTGGCTGAAATGGGATTAATCGTATATCGCTGGATTGCCTTTTATAACGAACGGCATACCTATCCCGAGATTCCGCCAAACTGGGATCGGGGAGAAATTAAACCTTCGATGGCCGCAGATATTAGATTGGTGGATGTAGATGCTCGCCGGCCAGTTTATGTAACACCTTATGCGCTTACCGGTTACACGCAGCAAAATCAGATAAATGATGCGGCCACAGGATATGAATACGATCATGCCTTCAAAAAGGAGCTGGGGTTTGACATCAAATATAATGTAACCAGCAACCTAACGCTGGACGTAACCGCCAATACCGATTTCGCCCAAGTTGAGGCCGATGACCAGCAGCTTAATCTTACCCGCTTTTCTTTATCTTTTCCCGAAAAGCGCCAATTTTTTCAGCAACGATCCGGACTCTTTGATTTTAATTTTGGGAATACCAGACTTTTTTACAGCCGTAGAATTGGCCTCGATAATATGGGAAATCAGGTGCGTATTTATGGCGGTGCTCGGCTAACGGGTCGGGTAAAAGATTGGGATGTGGGCTTTCTAAATCTTCAAACCGCTTCAAGTGCTAACTTACCCTCCGAGAATTTTGGAGTGATGCGTGTGAAGAAAAATGTGCTCAATCCCAGCTCGTATATAGGTGGAATTTTTACCAGCAGGATGGGGGCAAATGGAGCTTCTAATGCGGTGTTAGGAGTAGATGGAGATTTTAATATCTATGGAGATGATTTTATTGAGGCGAAGCTCAGCCAGTCTATGGATAGTCATGTTCCGGAGAACAAGAGGCATAATTTTCAGGATAATAGCATATTCCGGATTACTTGGCAGCGAAGAGCTTCCATCGGCTTATTTTATCGATTTTTTGTGAATAGAATAGGACCTGATTTTGAGCCGGATATCGGCTTTTATAGAACCGTGAATACTTCCGACTACTTTTACCGCGTGGGCTATGGGTGGCTTTCGGATGAAAATTCCGTATTTAAAGACCATTCGGTAAATGTGGCCAGCTTTAATATTTTTGAAAACGAGTCCTTTGACTTACGTAGCCGTTTTATTTCAATGGATTGGGATTCGGATTTCAAAAGCGCGCGGTCTTTTTCGGCCAATATTCGATATAATCAGGAGTATTTATTGCCTTCCGAAGCTTTCAATTTGGTTGGGCAGATTCACATACCGGTGGATGAGTATGATTTTATAGAAACTTCCGTGAACTATCGGTCTCCGGATAATAAAAAGCTAAGAAGTGGATTCACCTTCGAGTATGGCTCACTTTTTGATGGCCGTCGGATGCAATTCAAGGTAGATCCGCGCTGGATTATCAATATCCATTTAGAATTGGGTGGAAGCTATCAGCTTACAAAGCTTAATTTTCCGGCTCAATCGGGCAGAGGAACAACGGATTTTACCGCACACTTAGGGCAACTGCGGGGACAATTTGCCTTCAATAAAAAAATATCGACCAGTGCTTTTATACAATACAGTAATGTGGCGGAATTGATTGGGGCAAATGTCCGATTCCGTTATAATTTTCGGGAGGGCCAAGATTTATGGTTTGTGTATAATGAGTCGATTAACACCATGAGAGACCAAATGGGCGTTGGCTTACCACGATTGCCTCAACTGCAAAGCCGAACGATACTTCTCAAATATACGCATACCTTTGATTTGTGAAATTTGTGTAAGGCCAATTAACGAATAGAATCTTTGAGGCCCGAAAGTAGCGCTTTCCACCAGTAGGCAAAGATGGATTTCCGTTTTTCACGTTTAAAATCAACTTCCCCAACTCGAGGATCTTCACCGGTATTATCCGATTTAAGTACAAACGTATTAGCAAAGAAACTGCCTACTTTTTGGGCCAATCCCTCCTTACCCGGCTCTTCCTTATTGAGGAACGCTACTTTTAAATCACGATATCGGATGACAACCTGCCCTGTTGCTGAATCTGAGTTCAGTTTCATATCAGCCGTAAGCCCATCAACCAAGCCATCTTCAACACGAACAAAGCCACTTCTTACCAGCATTGGTTGTACTTTTTTGGGATCAAGACTTCCCAATTCCACATGAACAGAATGTGCATTATACCGATTGAAAACCGGATATTTTACATCAACCGTTAATGGGGAGCTATTCATAAATAGGGTTTCCACATGCATGGTTAACGTATCGGATTTAAACTGGGGATGCGCCTGGGTCCGGAAGGTATTGATGGAGGCATTGAGTTTGTTAAATGTAATACTCGCCGGTTGTTCGGAAGGTGGCTTATGTTCCTCATAGGTAATTTCCCCATCCGAAATAGCCACGTTATTCAGCCCAAAGGAGAAATCGGTGGAAGTCGCAACTTCATAAAGCAGGGGCTTGAATTGAATACTATAAGGTCGTTCTTTGTGCTTATCCCGAAAAACCTCTAAAGTTGGATTATACAATCTGATGGAATCTACTTCCAGCTTTTGGATAGCGAGAGAATCAAGGTCAAATCCATTTATTTCCAACTTGGGAATGTCCATCATAAGGCGGTCGATCTGATGCCCACGAAATTTTGAGAACTCATATTTTGGAACAAGCGGAGTGAGCCGCACATTGGAAAGAGTAAGCCATTCTTTCCGCTTATTAAAACTGAAATCAGCAATGCTAAAGGAATATAATTTTTTATGAATCATCCATTTAAAGCCACTTCCATCCATCTTCAAGTTATGCAGAAATACGAACTCAGAGCCCGATAAAAGAGCGTTTACATCTACCTGCTGGGCTTCTATAGAAATATTTTCGATAGTAACTATTTCGGTTTTGTCGGGTTGAGTCATTCTCCCACTACCATTTTTTATAATGAGATTGAATTTCTCCAGATTCTTGACCGCCGTTGAGGTTGAATCTGAGCTTTCGAAATAGCTCGTTGATATTTTTCCGGTGCGAAGTTCAACGTGTGGCTCATTAATTACAACCGATCTAAAGCTTGGAAAGGGTTGCTGAAGTAAACTAAACCACTGAATACCGTTGATGGAAAAGCTGGAAGCGGAGACACTGCGAAGTCGGCCTGGTTCGCCCACAGGGCTTATAGAAATAGAATCTACGGATACCGAGCGTTTGTACAACCGTATATGAAGGTCGGAAAATTGGAGCTTGTATTCCTGACCCGTCTGCTCGTTGAATTTTTCAATCAGGGCTTCTTTTAAAGGGCCACCTAATAAATATGGAGTTATGTATGCCAACACTCCGGCCAATATCAAAACTGACAAAAGGATTATGGAGCCAACTTTAAGGAATTTTTTCATGGCGCAAAATTGAGATAAATTTCTAAAAAGCAAAAGTATTTATCTGTTATATATTCTGCCACTTTGCTTATTAATGGAAGTTGTGAATGTTCTCACAAACCCGATTAGATTTTGTCTTTGCTCACCTTGGCTTTATGAGTGCTTCTCAAAATAAAAAGGGATTAGAGCAGCAAGGCACCTTCGTGTTTGAGTAACCATTCTTTGCGCTCCAGTCCACCGCCATATCCTACCAATTTTTGATCAGCGCCAATCACTCGATGACAGGGCACAACAATAACAATAGGATTTTTCCCATTTGCGCGCCCAACGGCTTGCGACGCCTTGGCATCCCCTAATTTCTTGGCAATGGAGCCGTATGAAGTGGTTGTTCCCATGGGTATTTCCAGCAATTGGTCCCAAACGCTCCGCTCAAATGCTGTTCCACCGAGATTTAGCTCCAGCTGAAAAGTATCCCTGTTTCCCTCAAAATATTCTTTAAGCTGAGTTTTAGCCGATTCGGTATGGGTATCGGGATCTTCGGGGCCGTCAAAGTCCATAAATTTGATTTCAGTGATGCTGTTTCCATCTGAAAGGATGCGCAAAAAGCCAATGGGGGATTCGAGATAACTGACGTAAGTCAACGTAGGAGAGATTTTATTTTTTTGAATGAATGGAGGATATCCAAAGTCCTTTCCTTATCAAAATGAAAAATTGAAGAGCTGATTTTAGGAAAAGATTGGGGCTCTTGCAGAATTCATCACTCCGTTTCTATTACTGATATATTTATGGCGCCTAATTATGGCAAACAGAAATATGGGAGTGGTGGAAAGAGTACAATACTCCACTTCCCTTCGTTTGGCTGGCGTGTAGCCAGCAGACCGATTTCAACAGGCTTGAATTACCTCGTACCCATCCGTTGGCTACACGCCAGCTGATGGATGAAAAGCCCACGGTGCCATACGCAGAATGCGCAAGTGTTGTTGATGTATCTGAGAGCTTAGACCATTATATCTGATTATTGTCGGAAGGAGTTTTCTCACCTATGGCATTAAATAAAAACACTATTCCTAAATGCCATAAACACAATCAGGTGAAAGAAATAATAAAAATATTTAAAATAAAATGTAACAAATGGCGGTGGACTTACTCCTGTATATGCATTTAAGATGAGGTTATTGTTTATACCCTAACAGTTAGCCAAATCTAACACCTTATCAATGCTGAAACCTAAAGCTAAGACCCCGGAACGGAAACTTCCGGGGTTTTTTTATGGATCTTGTATTTGCCATCATCTTCCACAAAAACCCTGCAAGTTCAAGCGCCAGGGAATGATATAGTTGTTGAAGTGATTTCGATCTAATGTGTTCAACCTCATCTAACAACACCCTCTATGCTGGCCGATTATTTTAATATTTTCCGAGAATGGTTTTTAAGTCTTGGAGAGAGCTATGGGGTAAACCCGATTATTTTTGGGAGTATTTACGTGGGCGCTATCCCATTTTTTACGTTGAGTATTGGCTGGCTGGTTAAGAATTATCGCGCGAAAAAATCCATTGTACTTCCCGCCCTCAGTTCTACCTTCTTTTTTGTGTCGGCCTATGTATATCTCATTATTGCTGGAGAAAATGTACCGGTTTGGGTGTATGCATTAATAGCTTTGATGGTTGGTTTTGGAGCGTATTCAACCTTTAAGAAGGTGCAAAACCGAATTCAGGAAGCTCCTAATACCGAAGAAAAATAGAAGCCTGCTATATTTTTCACATCCTTGTTAGAGGATATTTTTTGAGATGATTGAAAGCGCTTTTCCGATATACATAAATACTTCACATAGAATAGCCATACTTAGATAGTTCCGGTTAACCCTGAATTGGTTTCGATCGGCCGTGCAGTTCCGATGAATAGAACCATGATTTCACATTCATAACTCACAAGAGGTATTCTTATGGCTACTCAAAGTAAATTCGTGTACAGGTTTGGAAAATTTAATACGGATGGAAATAAAAAAATGAAGGATCTGCTGGGTGGCAAAGGTGCCAACCTGGCTGAGATGAGTACCATCGGTATTCCGGTCCCTCCGGGCTTTACTATCTCTACGGAAGCATGCAAAACTACCATTGATCATCAAATGCAATGGCCTGCCAGTCTTCTCGAGCAAGTATTGGAAGGAGTGAAGCATGTGGAGGCCGAGATGGGCCTAACGTTTGGGGACGAAAAAGATCCCTTGTTGATTTCTGTACGATCAGGTGCAGCGGTTTCTATGCCGGGAATGATGGATACCATTTTGAATCTGGGTATAAACGACAAGGTAGTAGAAGCAATTATCAAGAAAACAGATAACGCCCGTTTTGCTTACGATAGTTACCGTCGTTTTATAGATATGTTTGGCGATGTGGTGATGGGCGTAAGCCACGATCATTTTGAAGAGGCTATTAGTAAGCTTAAAAAAGAAGTGGGTGCTAAGCAGGATGTTGACCTAACGGCCGATCATATGCGCGAGCTAACCGACCGCTACAAAGCCATCTACCGCAAAGTAACCGGACACATGTTTCCGGATGACCCGATGGAACAGCTAAAACTGGCTATTAATGCGGTGTTTAAGTCGTGGAATAGCACGCGCGCTATAAAGTACCGCCAAATCAGTAACATTTATGGTTTGATTGGAACAGCCGTGAACGTACAGGCCATGGTATTTGGAAATATGGGTGAAGAAAGTGGAACCGGCGTGTGCTTTACCAGAAATCCATCCTCTGGCGAAGCAAAATTATATGGCGAATTTCTGATTAATGCTCAGGGCGAAGATGTAGTAGCCGGCATTCGTACCCCCAGTCATATTGAAGAATTAGAAAATAAAAACCCAGCCATCTACCGAGAGCTTTTGGATTACACCCAAAAGCTGGAAGCTCATTATAAAAACATGCAGGACATTGAATTTACCAATCAGGAGGGTAATTTATATATCTTGCAAACACGTAATGGTAAACGAACGGGTGCAGCTGCCGTAAAAATTGCGGTAGATCTGGTGAACGAAGGCGTTATCACCCAAAAAGAGGCCATTAGGGATTTAGTAGAACCGGCGCATATTGAGCAATTATTGCATCCCCAGTTCAAGGAAGAGGCCTTGGCCGGAAGTTCAATTCTTGGAACCGGACTTCCCGCCTCACCCGGCGCTGCTGTAGGTAAAGTCGTATTTGACTCTAAAAAAGCAGAAGAAGCCGGAAAAGAGGACGATGCGGTTATCTTGGTTCGTATCGAAACAAGTCCAGAAGATGTAGGCGGTATGTCTTCGGCAGCAGGTATTTTAACCTCTCGTGGTGGTATGACCAGTCATGCGGCCGTGGTAGCTCGCGGCTGGGGAAAACCCTGCGTTGCCGGCTGTAGCGATATCGTGATCAACTACAAAGCCAAAACCTTTACAAACGGTGAAGTGACTGTGAAAGAAGGCGATTGGATTTCGCTAAATGGTAATACCGGCGAACTGATACTGGGCAAAAAAGAACTCTCCGATCCCGACTTTGGCGAGGAATACCTCACCTTCATGAAATGGGTGCGTAAAGTGAAAGTGATGAAAGTTCGAACCAACGCAGAAACGCCTGAAGATGCCAAGGTTGCCCGAGATTATGGAGCCGAAGGGATTGGCTTAGCCAGAACAGAGCACATGTTTTTTAAGCCTGGCCGGATCAATTTCATGCGTAAAATGATTATTGCCAATACCAAAGAGGAGCGCGTAACGGCACTGAATAATCTGCTACCATTCCAAAAGCAAGATTTCGTTGAGATTTTTGAAGCTATGGAAGGCTTGCCCGTTACCATCCGGTTGTTAGATCCGCCTTTGCATGAATTCCTACCTCAGGAGCCTGAGGAAATTGAAAAAGTAGCCAGTGAATTAGGAGTAGCCACGGATGTGCTAACCAATAAGGTGAATCAGTTGAAAGAATTCAATCCGATGCTGGGCCACCGAGGTTGCCGTCTTGGTATCACTTATCCAGAAATCACGGAAATGCAAACTAAGGCCATCATAGAAGGGGCATTGGTCCTTATCAAGGCTGGAAAAGAGGTATTCCCGGAAATCATGATTCCGCTGATAGGAAGTATCGAAGAATTTACGCACCAGCGTGAAGTAGTAGATAGAACGGCGTTAGCCATTCTGAAGAAAACAGAGCTGCAACTGGATTATAAAGTTGGGACTATGATCGAGATTCCTCGCGCAGCTATTTTGGCCGATAAGATTGCCGAAGCGGCCGACTTTTTCTCTTTCGGAACCAACGACCTTACCCAGCTAACCTATGGGTTTAGTCGTGATGACGCCGTTAAATTCCTGCCAACTTATATCTCCAAAGGAATTTTGAAACAAGATCCATTTCAAGTGCTGGATGAAGAAGGCGTAGGCCAGTTTGTGCAAGCCGGAACACGACTCGGTCGTTTAGTAAATCCATCCCTGAAAATTGGAATTTGTGGAGAACATGGGGGCGATCCTGAAAGCATTACCTTTGCTTACCAAACCGGGCTCGATTATGTGTCCTGTTCTCCATTCCGAGTGCCGGTAGCTCACTTGGCTTCTGCGCAAGCTACACTCAGAGAAAACGAAGAGGAGACGCACGAAGAAGATAAACGTACTCCGTTGAAGGTGTAAAGCCTTACTTTTTAACGTCTAATTAAGTTACTCCGGCTGAGGGTTTGTTTCTATGACCTTCGGCCAGAGTTTTTTAAGCCTGCTTTTCAAAACAAATATTTTGCCCAATTCCTATATTTTTTCGGCTTAAAAACCCTCACCTATACTTAGATTTTGAAAACCTTTTTTTAGTTTGAAATGCATCTCAAACAGCGCAAGTTTAAAATCTAACTTTTATCCTTCAGGTGTTCTACTTTAGAACGAAAAGCACGCGGTAATCGGTTACTCACAAAAAAGGAAAATATGGCTGGATATGATTTTGATATGATTTTGATTGGCGGCGGCTCAGCGGGGTTGACGGCATCCGGAGTTGCGGCTAATTTCGGAGCCAAAACCCTATTGGTGGAATCCGACCGTTTAGGCGGAGATTGCACATGGACCGGCTGTATCCCATCCAAAACCTTACTTAAGGCGGCTAAGGTTGCCCTGAGTATTAAAAATGCAGGAGTGTATGGCTTAATTGACGGCACACCCGAAATCGATTTCAAAAAAATAATGCGGCATGTGGATAAGGTTCGGAGAGAGGTGTATGACGAAGTCGACCGGCCGGAGATTTATGAAGAAATGGGGATTGAGGTAGTCAAAGGAAAAGCTCATTTCAAGAATCCCCAAACAATTACTATAGATCTGGAAGATGGAAGTCAGCGAAGCGTGACCTCCAAGTATTTCATTATTGCTACGGGTGCTAAAGCCTTTGTTCCCCCTATCAAAGGACTTGAAACGGTAGATTATCTTACCAACCAAAGTGTATTCGAAATGGAGAATCTACCCAACGAACTAATTATTGTGGGAGGTGGGCCTATTGGTACGGAAATGTCGCAAGCTTTTGTGAATCTGGGTTCGGAAGTAACCGTGGTGGATATGGCATCGCATATTTTAGCAAATGATGACCCAGAGTTGGTTGAGATACTTCAAAAAGAGCTCATTCAACAAGGCGTGAAGTACGAGCTAAACGCATCCGTAGAAAGCATAGAGCAAGTCGGAAAACGCATCAAAGTCCATGTACAAATAAAGGGGGAATCAAAAGTAATTGAAGGTGACGCTCTCTTGATGGCTACGGGACGAAGGGCCGATTCAGCCTCACTAAATCTGGAAGCCGCTGAAGTGCATACGGAGAAGGGAAATGTAATTGTGAATGAGGCGTGTAGAACTAATCAAAAGCATATATATGCGGCCGGTGATGTAACAGGGCGATATCAATTTACCCACATGAGTGAGCATATGGCTAAAATTGCCGCTACTAAAGCGCTGCTAAAAGTGATTCCAATGCGCATTGAGAAAGACCTGGTGCCTTGGGTTACCTTCACCGAACCGGAACTGGCGCACGTAGGCAAAACAGAGAAACAGCTGAAAGAAGAAGGAAAGAAGTACGAAGTATATCGATTTCCTTATGCCAAAATAGACCGTGCCATTGTGGAAGGAGAAACCACTGGATTAGTCAAAATTTATGCTAAAAAAGTATCGGGTAAAATATTGGGGGCTTCCGTAGTTGGAGCTCACGCTGGAGAGTTTATTTCAGAATACGCCGTTGCTATGAAAAATGGAGTTTCGATGCGTGGCATTGCCGACACCATTCATCCGTATCCAAGCTGGAGCTTGGGGGCGCGAAGAGCGGCCGACCAGTGGTACATTAAAAACCAAAGCGAATGGCTGGTGAAGCTGGTTAAAGCGGTTTTTGGGTATAAAGGAGAAATCCCAGATTACAGCAATAAAGATCGTATAGTTTGAGCTTCATTTACTTTTAGAAGGAAATATAAAACCGGTCATTTACGGCAGAATCTATATTTATTCAGCCGGCCCGGATTGAATTTCATCGAGCTTACTCAGAGCCCGGTCTTTTAAATTGTCGAACTGATCCAGGGGGATGTGTCCGGCCGTGTATTCGTGATAAAGCCAGACAATATAAGTGGCCATTACATCTTCGTAGCAGTAGTGCTCAATCAGGTCTAACTCCCCTTTTTCAAATATAGCTAATACCTGATTTCCCTCTCCGGTTTGCTTGAATGGAATTCCGATAAGCTGACCCAAGTGCTTTAGTTTTGGCCAAGAACTTGCGCCATAGTTGCTGAACTCGTCCACCAAATCGATATTATGTTTGCTGTATCGGTAGCGGATGTCATAGTCGTGCATGCGCACGGGCATTTGCAATCCATGCTTCATGGCGCGATAGGTGAGCACGGGAATATCAAACCCTTTGCCATTGTGGTGAATAAGTCCAAAGTCTTTATAGGTTCCTATGGCATCAAAAATTTGTTTAAGACCTTCTTTCTCATCCTCTCCGTTCCAAGCTACTTTTTGCTTAGGTCCGCCGGCGTTTTCAATCCATAAACCTACCCACGAAACTACGCGGTGATACATTGGTGGGAGAAAACCGGAAGCATTTCGAGCCAACTCTTCGCTGGCTTTTTCAAGCAGCAGCTCTTCATCCGAATCCTGATCGTTCAGAACTCGGCGTATAAAATCAAAGTCTGGTATAGTCTCGAGATCAAATATGAAAAACATGATATAAGCTAATTAGGTTGCGGATATTGGGTGCAGAATGTTAGCATGAATTTCTACTAAAAACTGAGCATTTGTAAACAAACTACTTTTTTACCGTTAATTCCCCCGCCAGCGATTGCTGGAAGAGTTCTTCAATATCGGATTTGGAATCATAATGTGCTAATAAAAACATCAGCTTGGTTAAGGTGGCCTCCAGCGTCATGTCATTTGCACTGATGGCTCCGTATTCCAGTGCCGCTCGTCCGGCCGTGTACTGGGTGAGATCCACTGAGTCAAAATCGGCTTGAGAAACGATAGCTACAATGACTCCCGCTTTCCGACATTTATCCAGAAAAGGGAGCAGACTTAGTTTTCCTTTGATGCAAAAATTACCACTCCCAAATGCACGGAGGACCACGGCTCGAATTTTACTTAGATTGAGATCTTCTAAAAACTCCGGGTTCATATTGGGGTGAGCCGTCAGTACAAATACATCGTTGGAATAGGAAGCGGTATTTTTAAGATCTCCTTCCCCAAAATATGCTGAAATCTGCTCCTCAATGTGAATACCAATATCTGCCAGGGGAGCGAAATTAGGGGAGGCAAAAGCATCGAAATCGCCAATACTCATTTTTGTGGAGCGGTTTCCCCGGTAAAGTGCGTCGTTAAAACAAATACCCACTTCTTTAAAAGGAAGCGTTGCCAGCTCTATAGCATTTACCAGATTCCGGCGGGCATCACTGCGAATGGTGCTCATTGGAAGCTGGCTTCCGGTAAAAATGACGGGCTTTCGCAGATTCTGCAATCCAAAACTAAGGGCAGAGGCAGAATAGGCCATCGTATCGGTTCCATGCAGAATCACAAACCCATCAAACTGCTCATATTTCTCTTGAATGCAGGTAGCAAGTTGTTTCCAATGGGATGAATTTAAGTCGGAACTGTCCTCAAAAAACAAGGGAATAGTAATGATCTCAGCAACTTCATTCAGCTCGGGAATCTCTTCATACAATACCTCAGACCATGCTTCCGGATGCAATGCTACCCCGGCTCCTTTAGCATTCATGGCAATGGTTCCTCCGGTTTGAATGAGTAATATTTTTTTCATGTTGATTCTTATTTCTGTGCGTTTATTTTGCATCTTCACATTCCTTTCAAAAAGAATGGTTACTGTACATTGATTTGATGGCGCAAGTTCGTCGCGCTTAGACAAGTTAAAACCTGTTACTAAGAAAATACACTGCAAAAATCCGTTCCCAAAAACGAAAGTAATCGATTCCGACCTAACCGTGTGGAATCGGATGAAAACTCATTCACCTTAAAAGCTTTTGAGATTTCGTGACGGATAAGCAGTATTAACAAAAAGGAGATTACTATGAAAGTTTATAATCCTACCCGTATTCGTAATGTAGTTCTGTTGGGTCATGCAGGCTCCGGAAAAACAACGTTAGCTGAGACGATGCTTTTTGAAGCCGGAGCTATAAACCGCAGAGGTTCGATAGAAGAAAAAAATACCGTTTCTGATTACCATCCTTTAGAAAAGGAAAAGCAGAAGTCTATCTTTTCGTGTTTTATGAATTTGGACTGGCGGGGCTATAAAATCAATCTTATTGACACGCCCGGAACCGCCGATTATATAGGGGAAGTAGCGGGAGCCGTGCGTATTGCGGATACCGCAATTTTTACGCTTAATGCCGAACGTGGGGTTGAAACGGCTACCAATTCGCTTTGGAAATATGTGCAACAATATAAAGTACCGTCCTTATTTGTGGTGAATAAGTTGGATGCTGAGCAGTCTGATTTCTGGAAAGCCGTAGAGGAAGCGAAGGAGCAGTTTGGGCATGAAGTAACCGTAGTGCAGTATCCGTTTAGCGAAGGGCTAGAATTTCATGCAATCATTGATGTATTGCGTATGACCATGTACGAATTTCCTCAGGATGGTGGAAAACCGGATAAGCTTCCAATACCTGACTCACAGCAGACGCGTGCCCAATTGCTTCATCAAGAGCTGGTTGAGACCATTGCCGAGAACGATGAAACTCTCATGGAAATTTATTTTGAGCAAGGAAAGTTGGATGAGGATCAGATGGAAGAAGGACTTCATATCTCTATGGTGAATGGCCAGCTTCATCCGTTGTTTTGCTCGTGTGCATCTCGCAATATGGGAACCGGTCGTGTAATGGGATTTTTGACGGATGTAGCTCCCAACCCATTGCAAGGTAATCCGCCTAAAACAGAAAATGGGGAAGAATTTAAACTTGATCCTAATGGAAAACCGGTGATGTTTCTGTTTAAAACCCAAACGGAATCGCATGTAGGAGACCTGCTTTACTTTAAAGCGTACGGCGGCACTATTCGTCCGGGCATGGATTTGGTGAACGGCTCAGATTCATCAACGGTTCGCTTGGGTAGCTTATTTTTGACGGAGGGACAAAAGCGCGTTGAAATCAACGAGATTCAAACCGGAGATATTGGTACGGTGGTTAAGCTTAAAGATGGTGATGTGAATGATACGCTGTATGAAAAAGGGCACGCAGTCACATTACAAGGCATCGAGTTTCCACCTACTACCATTCGCACCGCAGTAAAATTGAAGCGGGAAGGAGAAGAGGATAAACTGGGTAATGCGTTGCACCAAATTAATCGTGAAGATCCTTCTGTGGTGATTGAACACAGCCAAGAGCTACGCCAGGTAATTATACATGGGCAAGGGGAGGAGCATCTTGCGGTGATTGAGCATCAGCTGAAGAATCGTTTTAAGCTGGATGTGGAATTCACAACGCCCAAAATTCCATATAGAGAAACCATTACCAAAACCGTACGAGCGGAGTACAAGCACAAAAAGCAATCAGGTGGAGCCGGGCAGTTTGCCGAAGTTTGCTTACTGATTGAGCCTTTTACGGAAGGAATGCCTGCACCAGATAATCTAAAGGTGCGAGATGTGCAAGAGCATGAATTGGATTGGGGCGGAAAATTGGTGTTCCAAAACTGTATTGTTGGTGGAATAATTGATAACCGTTTTATGCCAGCTATTCTAAAAGGTGTGATGCAGAAAATGGAAAATGGACCAATGAGTGGCTGTCGTGCTCGCGATATTCGAGTTTCGGTGTACGATGGTTCCACGCATGCGGTTGACTCAAACGAAGCAGCATTTAAAACGGCGGCTCTAATGGCATTTAAGGATGGATTTATGAAAGCAAATCCGCAGCTTATGGAGCCTGTTTATGAGATTAAAGTTACGGTGCCTTCCAATTATATGGGTGATGTAATGAGCGATTTGAGCACCCGTCGTGGTCAAATTCAAGGGATGGATGCGGAAGGCACGCTACAGAAAATCAAAGCTTATGTTCCGTTAGAAGAACTGGATCATTATTCAACTCGATTGAAATCTATGACTCAGGGAAGTGCAACTTATTCCCGGCAGTATTCTCACTACGCACAAGTACCGCACGAGGTACAAGATCGTGTAATCAAAGAAAATATAGAACTGGAAGAAGCCTGACAGAATCGGATATGTAATTTCGATGGCTATACTGATATCCAAATTCCTGCCACACGACGGCTTTTTGGTGCAGCTTGGCAGAAGTGATGATCGTAGGGGGAAAAGCTTTACTTGTATTAGTTCTCATTTCCTATATCCAGACATTTATGGATGGAAATAAACGTGCCGCAAGAATTGTTAGTAATGCCATATTGAAAAATGAAAAATACTGCCCACTTTTATTTAGAACTGTAGATTCAGTTGATTATAAAAAGGCAATACTGTTATTTTATGAACAGAATAACATATCTAATTTTAAGGCGATTTTTATTAATCAATTTGAATTTGCTGTGCAAACATATTTTTAAATCATAAATCATAGGATGATTACTAAGTATTCGTCTCATTTATTCAAGAGCTCGCCTTTCCTTGAAGTACATTCTATGTATTTCCAATACACTTATTTTTGCATATGATTTCTACCAGCCACATTATATTTATAGAGGTTGCCAGGCAATTGAGTTTTTCAAAAGCCGCACAAACCCTTTTTATCAGTCAGCCTTCCATCAGCAATCATATTAAATTACTGGAGGCGGAATATAAGGATGCTTTATTTAATAGAAAGGGGAATACAATTTCGCTCACTCCTGCCGGGGAAATATTATATCATCACCTCGAAAATGCCTTGAAGATTCAACGGCAGATGCAATTTGATTTGAGTACTTTAGAAAGTGCGGCCAATGTAAAAGGGAAGTTAAAAATTGGTGCCAGCACAACCATCGCACTATACATTATTCCAAAAATCCTCTCTGCTTTTCACCAGCAGCATCCCAGCCTGGAAATTCAGTTGGTGAACCGGAATTCTGAAAATATCACCAATGCCTTGCTTCAAAACGAAATAGACATGGGGATTGTAGAGGTGTTTCAAAAAAGAACGACCATTGCTTACACGGAATTTACGACTGATGAAATAGTAGCCGTATGTGCAGCAACCAGTAAAAATGCACAAACAAAAGAAATAGCTATCGTGGATTTAATCAACTTTCCTATTGCTCTGCGTGAGGTAGGTTCCGGTACATTGATGGCACTAACCGAGGCTTTAAAAAAGCATGATATCAGTATTGAAGATCTCAATGTAAGCGTCAGGTTAGGCGGTACAGAAGCACTAAAAAGCTTTCTTCTGGCTGATAATTGTATTGGTTTTTTGCCCAAAAGAGCCATCGAAAAAGAATTGGCTCATGGTGAATTAGTAACCATTAATATTACCGGCCTGAAAGTAAAAAGGAAATTCTATTTTATTCAACGGCAGGGATCAGAAGAATTTGGATTGACGAAACAATTTGTAAGATTTGCTCGCCATACGATATAAGAAATGCTTATAGCTTATCAGGTATTGGAATAGAGTTTGATTCTCCGGCTCTATACCTTTGGGTTATGATAATATCAAATAAAACTCAATCTCTTCTTACTGAATTAGAATGTTCCCAATGCGGTAAAATATACCAGCCAGACTGCTTACAAACTATTGCTACCTGTTGCAACAAACCACTATTGGCAAAATACGATTTAGCCCAGGCTCCACCAAAATCCATCCTAAAAGGACGGCCTCTCAATATGTGGCGTTATCGGGAAATGCTTCCGGTACTTGATGATAAAAATATCGTTACTCTTGGTGAGGGATTTACGCCAATTATTAGAATAGAAAAGGCAATTCAAGAATATGGGTTTACGGAAGTTTATGTTAAAGATGAGGCAATGAACCCAACAGGTTCGTTTAAGGCAAGAGGACAAAGTACAGCTATTTCAAAAGCTCTTGAATTGGGCGTTGACAATTGTATCATTCCCACAGCAGGAAATGCCGGTGGTGCTATGAGTGCTTATTGTGCAAAGGCAGACATAAAAGCTACCGTGGTTATGCCGGCTATTACGCCAAATGTTTTTAAGGAGGAATGCAAGTTACACGGTGCCGAAGTAATATTTATGGATGGGCTAATCAGTGAATGCGGAGCTAAAGCAGGAGAGCTAAAAAAGGAAACCGGCGCTTTCGATGTTTCTACTATGAAGGAACCATACAGATTGGAGGGTAAGAAAACTATGGGTTATGAAATAGCGGAGCAATTTTCCTGGAAATTACCGAATGTAATCATCTATCCTGCAGGAGGAGGAACAGGCCTGATCGGGATATGGAAGGCATTTAAAGAAATGAAAGAAATGAGTTGGATTGAAGGGCCGCTACCCAAAATGGTTGCCGTACAATCTGCCAATTGTCAACCGGTAGTGAAAGCTTATGATGACCTTATTGGTACCCCTAACGATTATGAACAACCGAAACCGTCTTTGGCTTATGGCCTTGCGGTGCCGCATGCCTTCAGCCACGATCTGATGATGAAAGTTATAAGCGAGTCCGATGGGATGGCCATTGCCGTAAGTGAAGAAGACATTATAGCCGGCGTATATGAATTGGCTAAAACTAAGGGTGTGCTGGTATGCCCGGAAGGTGCTGCTACCTGGGAGGCCATGCTTCAAATGAAGAAATCAGGAATGCTGACTGGAGAGGAAAATATCCTGCTTATGAATACAGGATCTGCCTATAAATATATGGACAAGATATCCGAAAAACTCATTCAGTTTTCCAAAAATGGATATCAATCTGAAAAAACGTAGCCTGGTATTTTAATAGGCTCCATGCATGCTATAGGCTCAAACGAAGCTGCTTTTAAAACGGCCGCTCTAATGGCATTTAAGGATGGATTTATGAAAGCAAATCCGCAACTTATGGAAC
This sequence comes from Gracilimonas sp., assembly GCA_041689895.1. GTDB lineage: Bacteria > Bacteroidota > Rhodothermia > Balneolales > Balneolaceae > Gracilimonas. The sequence goes on from JBDNFJ010000409.1 coordinate 17,496, forward strand.
CTATTTATGAAATCGAGGTTATGGTTCCTTCAGATTATATGGGGGATGTGATGAGCGATTTGAGCACTCGTCGTGGACAAATTCAAGGGATGGATGCAGAAGGCACGCTACAGAAAATCAAAGCACATGTTCCATTGGAGGAACTGGATCATTATGCAACCCGATTGAAATCTATGACCCAGGGAAGTGCAACTTATTCCCGCCGATTTTCTCACTACGCACAAGTTCCGCATGAGATACAAGATCGCGTAATCAAAGAAAACATAGAATTGGAAGAAGCTTAATAAAATCAGATATCCAATAAAGGCCCTCATGAGAATTGGGGCCTTTCTTTTTGATCTCTTCCTTCGTCTGCATCCAATTTGGCACAAATGCCAGAGGTCTGGATGTTGGAAAAGTTCGACGTTTATACTGATATCCAGATTCCTTCTTGCCCAGTAAAAACGTCTGTGAGGAATGTAAAAATAGCTTATCACACACTTTTTCTCTGAATATTAATTTAAGGACTAAGGGATTTTATTGAGACGCCTTAAATCCATCAGTTAAATCCTTCAACCCGGAAAATCATGGTTCAAGCATTGGGAGTTTCAAAAGATGATAAAGCTATTAGAATCAGGAGTATTTCGCGAGGTGACGGCTTATTTGTTTGATCAGTAGAACAGCTCGATTTCTACTTGAAATTTATTCTTCCTATTCCTTATTCAGACAAATCATTTTACCAATAAAAACAGCTGGCAAAAAAGATTAAATAAAAGCCGAAAACATTTTTATTTAGAATAAATCTAAACTAACTTTGAGAGATTATATAGAACAAGTCTAAATAATCAAAATAAGAAGTTATATGAATCGGTTAGCGTTTTTGCTACTCGCTGTTGTCCTCATATTATTGCCCGTTTTCGCCTATCCACAAACAGCCATGAAGGGAAAAGTAACTGATAAAGAAGGGGAACCCCTGGTTCAGGCGCATGTCAAGATTAACCCATCTGAGCGGTACACACTTACCGATGTTAACGGAGAATTTAGGTTTGATGATATTGAGTCGAATGAGATAGCAATTACGGTTAGTTACTTGGGCTTTCAAACATTTGAGAAAAAGCTCCGGCTCAACAGGGAAGAAGACATGATATTACCGGCGTTTAGGTTAAAAGCGGTACGATTTATTGCTCCTACCTATGTAGTTACTGCCACCCGTTCGCGAAGAGATATTGAGGATGTACCCGAGCCTGTCACCGTAATTTCTGAGGATGAAATTAAGAAAACGGGAAGTACGAGATTAAGCGAAATTCTGGCGGAGCAAACAGGCCTCACCCTAACGGCAGATCATGGAACCGGTATTCAGGTGCAAGGTTTTGATGCGGAATACACTAAAATCATGATTGATGGTCAGCCGCTAATCGGTCGTACTGCAGGAACCTTAGATTTATCCCGAATTTCTGTGGGGAATGTGAAGCAGGTTGAAATGATTAAGGGGCCGTCTTCGGCTTTATGGGGAAGCGATGCCTTAGCCGGAGTGATTAATATAATCACAGAAAAAAATACGCAGCCTTTTGCGATAGATGTTAATACCGGGTATTCATCCAATCAAACGATTGATCTTGGAACCAATCTTTCATTCCAGACTGAGAACCTGCACAACAGTATTTTTTTGAATCAAAATAGTTCAGAAGGCTATCGATTAAATCAAGCTTCTATTTCAAAAACGGTTCCGGAGTATCAAAGCTACACCGCTTATTATAAGACGCAATGGGAAGCGAGCGATGCGCTGGATGTGAACGTGAAGGCTCGGTATTATCAAGAAAATCAGCAAAGCACCGATTATTTAGGCTCGCTTAATCAGCCCATTTTATTGGATGGAAAAGATCAGCAGCATGAGTATGGTTTAACGGGCGCGTTGAATTGGGATACGGGAAAAGGAGTGAAGGTGGAAGTTTCCAACTACTTCAGTCGCTTTAAAACCGACAACGAATATAGATACCGTCTGGGAGATAGTTTGTACGAGCATTCCGATTTCGATCAGCTATTGAATAAAACCTCAGCTCAAATTATTTCGATATGGAATAACCATCACTTTACGACGATCGGCGGAGGCTATCAATTCGAGCAGTTGGTGGCGGAGCGGTATTCGGACAAACCATTTTTCAATAGCTATTTTGGATATATACAACACGAATGGATGCCGGATTCCAAATGGGATTTATCGGTAGGTTTGCGATATGATGGCCATAATGCGTATAACGCTCAAGTAAGCCCAAAGCTTTCCACCCGATTTAAAGCGAAGAAATGGATTCACTTTAGAGTCTCAGCGGGAAGTGGATTTAAGGCTCCCGATTTCCGCCAGCTATATCTCGATTTCACAAACCCTACGGTGGGCTACACGGTGTTTGGGGCAGATAATGTGGATGACAAAATTCTTGATTTACAGTCGCGTGGGCAGATTCAAACAATTCTTATTCCATTCAATCAGCTTAATAGTGAGATGGATGCGGAACGGTCTATCGCGCTAAATGCTGGGATTGATTTATTCTTTTGGAAGCATGTGAGCTTGCGACTAAATGCTTTTCGAAATAATGTGAGAGATTTAATTGAAACCGCGCCTATTGCCACCAAGACAAATGGACAATCGGTATATACTTATTTCAATCTGGAGAAAGTATATACGCAGGGCATGGAGGCACAACTCAGATGGGAGCTATTGGAAGTGCTCAATGTTTCTGCGGGCTATCAATTTTTGGATGCACGTCGCCGGTTTAGTGAAATCCGAACGATTGTGAATGAAGGCGGACATCTTGAGCAGAAAGAATTTAGTTCGTACGAGCCCATGTTCAATCGTTCCACACATACGGCAAATGTGAAACTGTATTATTTGTGGGAGCAGCCAGATGTAGGCTTTAATGTGCGAGGCAACTGGTATGGCAGGTATGGTCGATTTGATCAGAATGGGAATGGGTTTGTGGATGAAAATGAGTACAACCCCTCTTATATGATCTGGAATACAGCCGCTTCAAAAACATTTCAAGAGCGATACGAATTGAGAATGGGTATCGACAACCTGCTCAATTTTACTCGTCCATCGGATTTTCCATACTACTCTGGGCGAACTTTTTTCGTTCAGTTTTCCATTCACTTCAATTAAATAAAATCATATAAAAATAATCATGATCACTCTTAGTAAAACTTCTAAAACCAGTATTTTTTTACTGTTTGCTACTGCATTAATTAGCGCTGGCTGCGACAGTTCAACCTCACCGATAGAAGAAAAATCGCAGGTCGAAGTATTTACGGCTACCGATATTCCCGCTAATCCTGATGGAGAACGCAATGGTGCACCGGATTACACCTTCTTTAGCCTAATAAATAATGACGTTGTTGCAGATACGGATTCTGCTTCCGCGAATTGGGATTTAGCATTTAACGCCACCACTATTTTAGTAAATAATGGAACCAGCGGCCCCGGAAAAGGCGGTGCTGTTATGATAGATCAAGAGTTTGGTGCCACCACACTTGCGCCTTCTGAAGGTTATGAGGTGGATACCGATACTACAAAAGCCATATCAGATTGGTATAATTATAATATGGAGATACATGCTATACTACCTAAAGCCGGTAAAACCATTATCGTACGTACCGGAGATGGTGATTATTATGCCAAGATCAAGATTCTCAACTATTACAAAGGAAATCCTGATTTCACTACCCCGGAGTTTAAAGATACGGATCAGCGATCCGACGATCGGTATTACACCTTCAAGTATGCCATTCAGATGAACGGTTCAACCCAATTAAATTAAAAAAGGATTACGAAAGCAATGAAAATATTCAGATATATAACGCTCTTTTTGTTTTTTATACCGGGAATGATATCGGCTCAGGCGCAGGATACGGGCATATTAATTATGGCGCACGGCGGGGGAGAGGAATGGAATCAGCAGGTAGTAGAAGCTGCTAAACCCCTGAGTGAGAAATATGCGGTAGAGTTTGCATGGGGAATGTCGAACTATGTTACCCTGCAAAACGGAATTGACCGACTGGAGGCCAAACAGGTTAAGCGCATTATTGCGGTGCCTCTGTTTATTTCTTCCTACAGTCCCATTATCCGTCAAACAGAATATTTGTTTGGGTTGCGTGATTCGCTGGCTGATCGCCCAATGCCCCTTATGCATCATTCAGATAAATATTTAGCAATGACGAATACGGAAGCCGATCCATCCGATTACAAAGGGCATATGCTGATGCCCCCAAATCTTCAGCCCCTCAAAGTGGATAAGAAGGTCGAAATAGTGATGACCAAAGCTTTGGATGATCATGATGTAGTCGCTCAAATTCTGCGAGACCGCATTCTTTCCCTCAGCAATAATCCATCAAACGAAACCGTGGTGTTGGTAGCTCACGGGCCCAATGATGAAGGTGATAATGCAAAATGGGTAGCAAACCTTGAATCGTTATCCCAAAAAATTCAACAGTATCAGTTGCAGCAAGAGGGAGGAAAAGGCTTTAAGCAGATTTTTTCTATGACGGTGCGAGATGATGCCAATGCAACCGTACACGATCAGGCTAAAGCTCAGCTTCGTGCGGTAGTACGCCAGGCCGATTTTTTTGGTGATGTGATTGTAGTCCCGGTTTTTCTTTCCTCCGGTGGAAGAGAACAAGCGGTAGCTGAGCGCTTAGAAGGCCTCCATTTTAAATGGAGTGGCGAAACGCTGTTACCGGATGCCAAACTCAGCGATTTTCTGGTGAAATCGGTGGAAGCCGCTCTTTAGTTTCCTATTTACTTGATGATGTGGGCCGCAGGAGATGTTTTAATCAAACAATTTCTGGGGTTTTTTTATATGGGTTGATGAAAAGCTAAAAATTTCCCATTGTAATGTTTTTATTAATATCATTTTAGGATGCCTATAAAGTTCTTTATTTTTCTTACTGAGCCATGATTTTTCTGGTTTAAGGATTACCTTGATGATTTTTAAAATAAATATCCCGCCCTCTTTGTAAAACATAATTCATCATTCCTCATTCATCGGACAATGATGAATTACGCTATTGACTCGGTAA
>JBDNFJ010000410.1:0-2945 GCA_041689895.1 Gracilimonas sp.
AGAAAACATCATTCATGGGGGGGCTTCGGGTATCGATAATACCGTTTCTACCTATGGCGATTTGATTCTTTATCAACAGAATGAGCCTCCAAAAATGGACGTGTTGAAGTTAGAGAAACCCATTCCCATTGTAATTGGATTGAGCGGGGTGGAAAGCATGACTTCTCAGATGGTAAAACAAGTACGGGATGCATATAAACAATATCCCAAATGGTATCGCCAGATTTTTGACCGCATGGATGAGCTGGCTTTGGCCTCAAAAAAAGCCATTGAGGAATATGATTTAGAAACGCTGGGCATGGTTATGAATCTTAATCATGGATACTTAAATGCGCTCCAGGTTTCCTCTTCTGAAGTTGAGGAGCTTGTGGGAATAGCTCGCAAAAGTGGCGCACTGGGAGCAAAACTGACGGGAGGTGGAGGCGGCGGAGCTATCATCGCTCTTTGTAAAGACGAAGCCGGGCAGCTGAAAGTAAAAGAAGCCATTCGTCAAGCAGGTTACGATGCGCTTATCACAGAAATTAAACCCTCCAGATAAATTAAACCAACTGTTTTATTAACGCCCCTTCACTTTCATAATTTGCCGAGCAGGGTATTTTTCAGGAGCCTATGCACCTCTTCGAGTTCTGCATATTCTGCCTCTCTTGGTAAGTTGTACTATTCTCCTTTATAGTGAGAAGAGATTTAGGCGCCCACTTTCCGGTTGGCTTTCTTTCAAAAGTACTTTCTGCTATTTTATTCGCAAATGTTAGCAATTATAGATTTAAATAATCGCAGTGACCTTAGATCTTTTTGAACCAACGGCCCTTACCCAAAAACAACGGGTGAATACTGCCATGAGCGATCCGCTTCCCCCGCACGAACCCGGCGTGTACACCATGTACGACAAGCACGATCAAGTTCTGTATGTTGGAAAGGCGAAAAATTTGCAGAAGCGGGTAACTTCCTACCGCTATTCAAAATCTAAAAAAATGCAGCGGATGATTGCACATCTAACGCGCATCAGCTACGAAGTGTGCAATTCGGAAACCGATGCCATTTTGCTCGAAAATTTACTCATCCGTTCGTTGCGCCCACCATTTAATCAAGCCAATAAAAAGCCGGAAACTTACTACTACATTTCTACCACGAGAAAGGGGACCAAAATAGAGTTTCGTTTGTCGATGCGGGTGCTGGATGATTATCCCACCGTATATGGCTGTTTTAAAGGCCATCTTAAAACCCGAAAAGGATTGGGCGCTTTACTAAAGCTATTATTTGTGCAAGAAACGGATATTACCAGCGCGCATTATTTACCCAGCCAGCTGTTGAATCGAATCACGCCCCAAAGGTTTCAACTTACATTAGGCGAATCCGCCGGTGTTTTGATAGATCAGTTTCTAAAAGGTTCTTCCAGCCTGCTGGTCGATCAGCTTGAAGCGCATATCATGGGGCTTAATTTTAAAGATCGGTTCACTGAAAACTACTTTGATAATGAGCTTGAAATGCTTCGAATGTTTTTCACCCTGGGTCCCCAACGCAATTACCGAATGAAAAATGAATTGGGTCTTCAATCCGCGCTCATCAATCAGGATGAAATTGACGACTTACTGGTGCTTATGAAAAGCTAACTCAGCAAACTGCTTGAGCCTCGCTACTTACCCTCAAAAAAAAAGCACCACCGTTATTCACGGCAGCACTTTTGGCTCTCTCTTGCGAGGTTTTGTTGGCAGTAGGTTAGCTACTATTCTGCTCTCTCGACTTTTGTGTTGGCAAACATTGAGTATGGATTTCTCTCTTAACCAGCCCCAATAATCTTGAAATACTACTTATTGCATACTCCCCGTTTCCCGCATTTTACGTTCACCGTTATAAACCACTAAAGTTCCATCGGGCGATACTTCCGGATAACGATTTATGGTATAATTGTTGGCTAAATGCTGATTGCCAATTTCTCCCATTCTTTTTACTGGAACCTCAAAAGCTCTCGTATTTTTCACGTTTTCCTTCTTCTTCTCCAAATTAGAACCGTCATAACTGGCCGTTATAAGTAGAGCGGTGATAACTAAAATCAGATACTTCATAAGGCTGTTCATGTTTTGGTTCATTTCTTTTTGTTGTCTGATAGTAATACACATACTCGCTATGCGTACCCCCAAAGGTTTTTTCATTTTCTTTTATTTAAAGAGAAAACGTTTTTATTAGCGCTCTAAAAGCAATAAATGAGGTGATATCCAACGATCCATTCTGTGCGGTAATACTTAAAGACTCTCGACTATTATTCCATTGATTGGTGTACTTAATCTCATTTTTAGAAATCCACACGGGGAAGCTTTCATCCCCTAATGTGCCCGGTCCTACGCTGCTGAGCTTCACTTTTTTACGTCCGCCAAAATTGATGGAATACAGGTTTTGGGTTCCTTTCCAATCGGAGCTTAAAAAAGCAATCTCATCTCCATTGGGTGACCATATTGGCTGTTGTGCGGCGGCTTCACTTTTGGTAAGCTGGCGCGTTCTCTTGCTTTCTGTGTACACGATAAAGATGTCATCTACTCCCACTCTATTGCTGTTAAAAGCTATCTTTAGCCCATCCGGTGCCCAAGCAGGATTCTCATCATCATGTGGGCTTTCGGTCAAGTTTACAGCCTTATTACCCTTTTCATCCATCATATAAATTTCGCTGTTGCCATCTCTTGTGCTGGCAAATGCCAAGTAGAAATCGTTGGGCGACCATCTTGGGTTTTGATCCTTTCCCGAGCGGGTTAGCTGAGTTAGTGAAGAGCCATCTGTTGCTACCTTCCAAATGTTGCCCTCGTTTACAAACGCCAATTCTTTTTGAGAATGTGAATACTCAAACTGTCGCTCTTCCAATTCAATATTTTTGGCTTGGTACTCGCCCTTCTTTTCTTCCTTTAACGTATAAAAGGTGAAGTGGTCTTCTCCTTTTTTCACAAACAATAACGAAT
>JBDNFJ010000411.1:0-6352 GCA_041689895.1 Gracilimonas sp.
CTTTTTCCAATTAAAAATGTTTAAACAGTTCACTTTGAGGCTCGTGGCTGTTGCAAAAAACCACTGCCTGTCTCACCCGTACGGATATGCACCGACCGGTTTACCGGGGTCACATAGATAATGCCATCGCCAGGCTGCCCGCTTCTGGCATGGTCGCGAATGATATCAATAACCTGCTGTGTCTGCTTGTCTTCGCAAACAACTACCAGTTTTAGGATATCAGAAAATCTTTCAGCAATTCTGATGGAAAGCTGGGCTTTTGCCGGGTCGGCCAACCTGCCGAGTCCCATAATATCAATAAGGGTCATACAGCAGAAGCCTTGGGCTTCAAGGCCGTCAACCACTTCTTCCGCTTTTCGTTTTCGTATAAATGCTTTGACTTCGTTCATAAGGTCTCCGTTTGTTTGTAGGAAGCCGGGTTCTGTAAGAGAACCCGGTTTCTGTTAGTTGGTTATCTGTTTATCTTGATTTGAAGATGAGGCCAAACGTTTGACTTCTCGGCTTCTCCAGAGGTAATAAATCACAGGAAGTACTATCAGGCTGAGCAACGTAGCCGATACCATGCCGCCAACCATGGGGGCGGCAATACGTTTCATGACCGTTGCTCCGGTGCCCGTTCCCCACATGATGGGCAGTAGGCCGGCAATAATTGCACAAACCGTCATAAAGATTGGCCGGATGCGTTGGGCGGATCCTTCAAGAACCGCCTCCTTTAAATCATCCAGTGAGTTCATCTTGTCGTGGTACTTGCGATGGTTGTAGGCATTATCCAGGTAGGTGAGCATAATCACCCCAATCTCGGCCGCCACCCCGGCAAGAGCAATGGCACCCACGCCTACAGCCACACTGAGGTTGTAACCCAGCAGGTAGAGTAGCCAGAACGAGCCCACCAGTGAGAACGGTAGCGTCAAAATCACAATCAGGCTCTCCTGTAAGTTTTTGAAGTTAAAATAAAGTAGCAGGAAGATGATCAGCAGCGTGATGGGTACTACAATCTGTAGGCGCTTGGCGGCTCGTTCCATGTACTCGTATTGTCCACTCCAGGTAAGGCTGTATCCTGCGGGGAGATCAATTTCTTTAGTAACCGTTTGCCGGGCCTGCTCTACATACGAACCGAGATCCGAGGTTGTCAGATCCACATAAATCCAGTTTGAGTAGCGGGCATTTTCCGTTTTTATCACCGGAGCACCTTTTTTGAACTCCAGATCGGCTACGTAGCTCAAAGGAATTTGTGCGCCCGATGGCGTAGGAATCAGCACCCGTTTTAGATCCGATACATTTTCACGTAGCTCTCGCGCATATCGTACGTTCACCGGATAGCGTTCGCGCCCCTCTATCGTCTGGGTCACATTCATTCCACCGATAGCCGACTGTATAACATCCTGCACGTCCCCGGTCGTCAAGCCATAGCGGGCTGCTTCTTTACGATTGATGTTAAAATCGAGATAGTTACCGCCCGTGGTTTTATCAGCAAACACACTCAAAGTACCGGGTACTCCACGGACCACAGAAGCAATTTTTTGACTGAGGTCGGAGAGTTGCTGCAGATCGGGACCGTTTACTTTAATCCCGATGGGAGTTTTAATCCCGGTTGAAAGCATATCAATCCGAGTTTTGATGGGCATGGTCCAGGCATTGGTAACGCCGGGAATTTTTATAGCCGCATCCATCTCTTGTTTTAGTTTTTCCATCGTCATTCCCTTGCGCCATTCCTCTTTAGGGTTGAGTTGAATAATCGTCTCAAACATAGAAAGTGGCGCGGGATCGGTGGAGGTCTGCGCACGTCCGGATTTACCAAATACTGTTTTTACCTCGGGGAAGCTGGCAATAATTTTATCCGTCTGTTGCAGCAACTCTTTGGCCTTGGTGATACTGATACCCGGGTCGGTGGTGGGCATATACAGCATATCGCCCTCATTGATATTAGGCATAAACTCAGAGCCCAGTCGTTGCAGCGGAATGATGGAAATAATTAGGATGGCCCCCGCCGTGATAATGGTGGTCCACCTAAATCGCAGTGCAAAATTTATGACGGGATGGTAGATCCAAATCAGAAAGCGGTTTACGGGATTTTTATGTTCCGGCATGATATTCCCGCGAATCAGATAGCCCATCAGAACGGGGACCAGCGTAACCGACAGGAAAGCCGCTGCCGCCATGGCGTAGGTTTTGGTGAAGGCCAGCGGTTTGAACAAGCGGCCTTCCTGCCCCTGCAGGGCAAAAATGGGGAGAAAGGATACGGTGATAATCAACAGAGAGAAAAACAAGGCCGGTCCTACCTCTTTGGAGGCATCGGCAATAATGCGCCAGTGCCCTTTTTTGCCCTTGTCCCGTTCCAGGTGTTTATGGGCATTCTCCACCATCACGATAGCCGCATCCACCATCGCCCCAATGGCAATGGCGATACCACTCAGCGACATAATATTAGCATTGATTCCTTGAAAATACATCACCAGAAAAGCCGCCAGAATACCAACGGGAAGTGTAATAATTGCCACCAACGAACTACGTATGTGTAGTAAAAAGATAATGACGATTAGTGCTACCACCAGGCTTTCTTCGAGGAGTTTATCTACCAAAAATGAAATGGCACGATTAATTAATCCCGACCGGTCGTAAGCGGTTTTTATTGTGACGCCTTCAGGAAGCCCGCTTTCCAGCTCTTTTAATTTATCCTTAACGTTTTCGATGGTTTGTAGAGCATTTTCGCCGTAGCGCATGAGTACTATTCCACCCACAGTTTCTCCTTCGCCATTCCAGTCGGCCACTCCACGTCTCAAATCCGGCCCTATGTGTACGTTTGCGATGCTTTTTATCAGGATGGGCGTACCATTTCCATCAGTGCCGACAGGCACGTTTTCAATATCTGCTACTGTTTGGATATATCCCTTTCCACGCACCATGAATTCGGTTTCGCTCATCTCCACCAGGCGCCCACCTACATCATTGTTACTGCGCTTGATGGCCATCTTTACTTTGGAAAGCGGCACGTTATAGGCCAATAATTTATCTGGGTCCACTTCTACCTGATACTGCTTTACATGTCCCCCCACACTGGCCACTTCGGCCACGCCATCCACGCTTAACAGTTCATATTTCAAAAACCAATCTTGTATAGAGCGTAACTGTTGAAGATCGTATTGGTCTCCGCCGTCCAGCACGTATTCATACACCCAGCCCACCCCGGTGGCATCCGGTCCAAGGGTAGGGGTTACACCGTCGGGAAGGTTTTTGCCGGCTGTATTGAGATATTCCAGTACTCGACTACGCGCCCAATACATATCGGTATTGTCTTCAAAGATGATGTAAATGAACGAGAGGCCAAAGAACGAATAGCCACGCACCACTTTTGATTTAGGCACCGACATCATGGTCGTGGTCAGTGGGTAGGTTACCTGATCCTCCACTACTTGCGGAGCTTGCCCGGGGTATTCGGTGAATACAATCACCTGCACATCGCTGAGGTCGGGGATGGCATCTACCGGCATTTGAAACATAATGTATGTGCCTCCTGCCGACAGCAACACCATGGCTATGATTACCATGACACGATTGTTTATAGAGAGTTCAATTATTTTCTGTAGCATTGCTTAAGGCTTCAAAATGGTTAAAAGGAATTGTTTTTGTTGAAAGTGAACACGTTGAGGATATTTCAACCGTAGGTTACTTATGCATGGTAGAATGATCTACTATGTCAGTGACTGCACTGCTGTCTTTGTCCATTACTTTGGGTGCGTCCTTATTTTCCATATCTGATTGGGGTTTATCCTTCTGTTGCAGCATTTTCTGAATAGCTTCCTGCAGGCGGCTTTCGCTGTCGAACAGGAATTGTGCAGAAGTGACAATCTGCTCGCCGGGAGACAGACCTGAGAGAATTTCAATCTCATTGTTGCGCTCTCCGCCTTCCATTCCAAGCGTTACTTCCCGAGGCTCAAATACTCCTTCCCCTTTTGCCACAAAAACGATATCACGCTCACCGGTGCGAATAATCGCTTCATTGGGAATAACCGTTACATTATGTTTAGGACGCGTTTGAATTCGGACGCTGGCATACATTCCAGGTTTTAGCTCTAAATCCGGATTTTTGAATTCCAGACGTACCTGTACGGCTCGTGTTTTTTGGTCCAGGTTGGGATAGACATAGGCCACGCTTCCCCTGTAGGTTTTCCCGGGCAGATAGGAGAGTTCCATTTCGGCAGGCTGCCCTTCACGAATCCAAGGCACTTCGTAATCGTACACGCTGGTCTGCACCCAAACAGTTGACAGATCGGCTATCTGAAAAGCACCGGTGCCGGCTTTGATATATTCTCCTTCCACGACATTTTTGTGAAGCACCACACCACTGGCGGGCGCTTTAAGTACCATCGCTTTTTTAACCTCGCCAGTCTGTTCCAACTGCTTGATGGCTGACTCAGGAATGTCCCAGTATTCAAGCCGCGTTCGGGTAGCTTCCAACAGGCTGTTACCTCCGTCACGAATTGTTTGAAAACTGCTGGTACTGACTTTTTCACGGGCTTTGAGTGCCAACAAATATTCTCGCTGGGTGGTAACCAACTCCGGCGAATAGATGCTGAACAGCGGCTGCCCGCGCTGTACCATTTTGCCGGTATAATCTACAAATAGCTGCTCTATCCACCCGGAAATTTTAGGGTTTACGTTGTAGAGCTTTTGCTCGTCATATTCCACCCTGCCAACAGCATTAACCGTGGTTGAAAGATCCTTTTGCTGCACCAGGGCGGTACGCACGTTCATATTCTGCACTACCACCGGATTAATTTTCACCATTCCTTCCGAGCCGGCAGCCTCATCAGCGTACACCGGTACCAGATCCATACCCATTCTGGATTTGCCTGGCTTATCGTATATCTCACTTGGATTCATGGGAGCTTGCCAGTAAAGCACCTCCTGCTTGTCTTGTTGCTGTAAGTCATTTTTTGGAGAAGAAGGAGTATCTACTGAGCCCATTTCATTCCCAGATGAATGGGTCGAAGTTTCTGTAACTGAGCCGAATTGGGAGCCAATCCAAAACCCACTTCCCGCAAAAATAATTAGCAGGGCGACAAGAATAAAAATATGCTGAGTTTTCATGATGTTAGTCTTCAGTTTGAGAGAATTATTTCTTTATAAAGTGGTACCTGTGAGTGCTTCAATCTCGGCCATAGCTTTATGGTAGTCGGATAAAAAGCGGTGATAATCGAGCTGAAACTGAAATAGACTCAGCTCACTGTCGAGCAGAGAAAGGAAATCTACTTTCCCATTTTGGTAGCCGGCCTTAGACGATTCCAGAGACTCCTCTGCCTGCGGGATGATGCCAGATTCATAGAGCTCAAGTAGTCGCTGGTTCTTTTGAGCATCCGTTAAAGCCTGTTGCAACTTTTGCTCAATCAGTCGTCGGACATTTTGATACCGGTACTCTGCTGCAGAGCGATTAATCTTGGTTTCCTGAACTTTTTGACCCTGCTTTTTAGCTTGATAAAGAGGGACTTTAATGTTGAACATGGCGGAAACGAGATCATACCCTTTCATCCCATTGTGCAATTTATTGCGCTGAGTGTATGCCAAGCCTACGGCAAAATCTGGGTAGCGGCTTTTCCGGGCCAGGTCCACCTGTTGGCTGCTTCGGTTAATCATAGTATTCCAAGCGGCTAAAACTGGGTTGGCCTCGTTGGAAATCTGCACCAGTGTATCTAAGTTGAAACTTGATGAGGCTGGAGCTAATGGCTTTGTTTTGCCTAAGGGCTGATTGGCGGGCTGATTCATGAGCGCATTAATACGTGCTTGTAGAGCCTCCCTCTGCTGCCGGAATTTCAATTCTTTATCAATCATTTTTGAAAGAGCAACCTGGGCGCGCATAACGTCCTGCTGAAGGCCGTTGCCAACGCTGTACCGGGTTTCAGCTATTTCAACAAAATCGGCTAATATTTCTTGATTGCGCACTACGGTTGCTATAGCCTGCTCCTCAAAATAGAGATCGTAATAAGCTTGTTTGGCCTGTTTGATAAGCTGATTCTGAAGCTCCTGATGCTTTTTAAGGGCAATCTTAGAACCGCTTTCAGCAATCTTTCCTTTTAAATCCAGGCTGCCGGGAAATGGGAAGGGCTGCATAAAAGTGATTTGTTTTCCCGTCATTGGTTCTTGGTTAAAGTCAAAGCTATTAACCGGCAGGTTCATCAGATTTAGCCCCACCGTAGGATCAGGAAGAGCTTCTGCCTGATAAATACGGGTCTTACTTGCTCTCCAATCCTCATGAGAAGCTTGCAATTCAGGATTTTGATTGATCACGTTCTGGATAACATCCTCCAGCGCCAGCAAGGAATCACGAGTTTGAGAATATGCGTTGAGGGGGCCTAAC
>JBDNFJ010000412.1:0-10248 GCA_041689895.1 Gracilimonas sp.
TAAGCCTTCCCACAGGGGTTTTCAGCTCTAACTTAGTCTCATAAACTTCCTGTAAGTCTTGGAATTCCGTATAAAAAAAATCACGCATTTACAGCCACTCAAACCAAAGAAAAGCATACCCACCAAAAACAGGATTTCAAGAAAGTATAGAAATGGTTTTATAGCAAAAAACACATTTCAAAAACGAACATAGGATAGTGGGTTTACAGGCTTTCCGTCTTTCAATATTTCGAAATGGAGGTGTACGCCTGTGGAGGTTCCGGTGTTGCCGGCGCGCCCTATAACCTGACCTTTACGAACACGCTCGCCTTCCTTAACACTCACGCGATTCATGTGCGCATAGACCGTTTCAAAGCCTTGCGGGTGCTTTATGCGAACCATTTTTCCATAGCCTCTTCCGCTTCCCGCCTTTACGACAATTCCTTTTTCAGCGGCCATAATTTTATCTCTGATGTTTGCATTCAAATCCACACCTTCGTGGGTGCTTCTCCAACGGTGACCAAATTTTGAAGTCACAAAGGTGTTTTTGAGAGGCTTGGAAAAGTGAACACCTGATAACCTCATAAGTGGAGGCAATTTCACACCCTTTTTTTCAGCACTTTTTTTAGCGGGTTTATTCCAGGGAATACTTAACGAAATGCCAACGGAAAAGGATAGCGGACTGAAATCAAATGACCGAAAAGCAGGATGCACGGTAAAGCTGCTTTCAGGTTTTATGTTTTGAGGTAGATTTGCGGTTTGCGTCACTTCCGCCTGAAGGCGAAGGAAATTGAAGAGGTAATATTTAATTCCTCCGGTAAGGGAAGTGGTGAATGCGGATGTTTCCTCAACGGGAGCAACCCACAAGGGTTGGTTCGCAGCGTCGGTAGCGCGAATATTGAAATCCCAAACGCGACCGGCTTTTACTCCTCCATAAATACCCCACTTGGGCCACTGCAATCCCAAAATTGCTCCAACATTAACTTGCTGAAAATTGACCGGCCCACCGATGAGAATATCCTGCTGATTGTGTAAAATGAATTCCGTTTTTCCCGCAATATAAAGTCGATACAGCAGATATCGCTCCAGCTCTATTTCAACCATTCCTTTTGATGCCGCGTTGATTTCTCCCGAATAAGTACGACTTGGTACATAATTGAAGCCCACGCTTTGAATGCTGTACGAACCCGAAAGCCGCCAATCCTGGGCCTGAACAAAAGAGGAAGCCAGAAAAAGCACGGAGCTGATTAGCAAGAAACCCTGAAAAAGAAGATGCCTGAACGTGTAACCCATTAAACCGGCGGTTAGATATTTTTCATGAACATGAATATAAAAGCATTAATCTGCAACCGCTTTATATTGTTGAAAGAAATGGTGCCACTCAAGAAGCTCATCCAGCCGCTGTTGATATCGAAGTCGAAGAGGCAGTTGAGCAACTTTTTGAATCCACTGTTGCGCCAATCCAAACTTGTTAGAAAAGACGAGTTGTTTAATGGCAGAATCGTAGCTGTCAAACCAATGTGTATTTAGTTTTTTCCCTAAAAGGATGGTCATGAATTGCACCACTTGCTGAGGCCTATTTTCTGATAGCGACTTGTTGAGAGTCAACATTTGGTTAGCGGTATTTAAGGCATAAAAGCCTGCGCTGTCCGGCCAAGTTTTGTGATAGCGTCGGTTCACATGATAGCTCCATTGCAGACTATCTTCCCGAAGAGAAAGGGTATAAGTAAAGGTTCGGTTTTGGGAAGATTGAATACGTGGCGTCAATGTGGATAATAACCGGCGGGCTTTTTGGGGTTTACCCGCCAGGAATAGGGCATCGGATTTTAAAACCTGGAGCGTGAGCAA
The DNA here is from genome assembly GCA_041689895.1 of Gracilimonas sp. GTDB lineage: Bacteria > Bacteroidota > Rhodothermia > Balneolales > Balneolaceae > Gracilimonas. The sequence continues at coordinate 1,828 of JBDNFJ010000412.1, forward strand.
AGTGTCCTGCTTTGTGATTGCCTCTGCCGCTTGTTGATAGTGGCCTCTCAAAAGCTGACTTCGAATCCATGCATCTTTAATTAGCGCATTTTCCGAATTCAATGCAAAAAGACGATCTAATTTTTGGTCCGCTTTTAGGGTATCCTCCCTGGCCAGCAGGAATTGGTAGTCATCCCACAATCGCATTTGTTGAGTTACAGAATGAGGACATTTCTTTTGAAAAAGGGAGCGTTGCGCGAAGACATATTCAGAGATTTGTCGATCCACGGAATCTAAGGGAGTAGCGTTTAATTCCTGATGCCAATTGGCTACTAACGAATCAAAAGGCTGCTTATAAGCTTCTTGAATATCTCCGGTTGGGTAGGCTTTTTTGATGAGGGAAGGCGGGTAATTTTCCAGCAAAAAGGCAACAAAAGATCCGGTGGTGGTATAGCTTATAGAGCCGGCACTTCCATAAAACCCAAAGATAGAAAAAGCCGATTGCAGTTGTCCGGCAGAGGGAAGCGGGCGCTCGGCGGCTACAATTTGATGTAGCGTAGAGCGGGGTGAGGCGTCTTTTGCAATGCCTTCCGCCAAGCCTTCAATCAACCCAATACTGCGACTTCCATGAAAAAGTGCGTTCCCAAATCGTTTGGAAATTACGTGCACCATTTCGTGTTTTAAAACTCCCTCCAACTGTTGCTTGGCAATGTGAAGCTGATCTTGTTCCAGCCAAATAGGAACGTAACTGGTGAATTTAGCACCCGTGATTTTTTTCTTTTGCCAAGCATTTCCATACAAATAACTCTCGATAATACGCCCTTTGGGCCAGTCAACTTCAAGCTGCTGAGTGATTTGCTGAAAATAGAATTCGTGCCGTGCTGCCCAATATTGAATCTCCTGATCGGAATACAAAGTACTATCATAAAAAAGATGAAAGTGCTCGGTATTAAACTGCCCAGCTAACTCCGATTGTATCACTTCCCCGGGATGAATAATCCCTGCTTCATTTAAATTGAGATAGCTGAGAAGAAGGCTGAAAAGTGCCAGAAAAGTAAGGAGTTTGGTTTGGCGGGTTTTGCTCCATGATGGAATCATCCATAACGCAAGAATCCACAGAAAGGTGAGCCATCGGAAATATAAATAAGCGCCGGAAAGTGGAACTGCTTCATCATAAATAGGTCCCGGCCAAAATCCCCAGACGTGATTATAGAAATAAACCTGTGGGAAATGGAAAAACTCAAACAACCAAACGCCGATAGCTATAAAAAGAAGCGTTAGAATGGTCAGAGATTTTGGAAAAGGAAGGGAGAGCTTTCGAAATAACCGACCGATGGCCGTTCCTAAAAACACGCTGGGTAGCGGGGTGAGCAGCCAAAAGGCAAAACCATCGAATGTAAGGCATCCCGAAAAGAGGGCGAAGAAAAATAAGGGGAGGGCAAAAATATAAAGAAACCCTAAGATGCTGAGTGCAGAGAAGAAATCTTGCTTGGAATGAGGATAAGCCGCTTTTATGCCTCCCCAAAAGCAGCCGACTATAGCAGCCAGCATGGCGGATTCGAAATGAAAATCCCGCAAAAGTGGAACGAATAATAGCGCCACTCCAATAATAAGGGGCAGAATGTAGGGAAATGCTTTTTTCAAGATGATGGGTGACGATGTGAAAACTCAGAAAGAAGTTAGTAAAACTTTGGGAGAGCTAACGGACGATGAGTATTGAACAGGAGCAGCATTATAAACAGAAAGGGGGAATGTACACGCTTTTACCCTATCCAATTCCCGCCCAAAATATCCAATAAATCAGCACAAATTGCAGCGGTAAACGAAGTAGGAGAATCCAAGTATATTTGGTGAGCCCATGTTTTTTGTAACCTTTCATGGCCATGTCCAGATTAGCGGGGAAAACAGCAATTAGGAGTAGGATGAGTCCCCACGCTGCATAATGTCGAAAAGTAGGAATCATGATTCCAAGGCCCCCAAAAATCTCTGCACCACCGCTGATGTACACCATGGCTTTGTGGTAGGGAATGTAATCTGGCATGATGCGGATGTACATAACCGGTTTTAGAAAATGAAGCAGTCCCGCCAGCATAAAAATACCGCCAATGAAAAACAGATGTACAACCGGATCAAATATCATATGCCTGTATTAGATTCTGTTATTTACCTCTTAAGCATGGTGCTTAGCACAAACCAGATATTTTCTTTGCGTTCCATCAGTCTTCGACTAAAATAGGGAAACCAATCGGTACCAAACGGCACATAGATTCTGGTGGGATAATCTTGCTGAGTAAGTGCTACCATGGTGTCTTCGCGCAGACCGTAAAGCATCTGGAATTCGAAACGTTCTTTTGGGATTTTATGATCGTCGGTATAATTTTTTAACCAGTTGATGAGTTCGTCATCATGAGTGCCAAAACGAGGAAACGATGTTTTTTCCAAGAGCACTTTTGAATACTCTTTAAAAGCTTCCCGAATAGCCGGCATATTTTGTAGGGCAAGGTCAGGGGACTCATTGTAAGCTCCTTTCACCAAACGAATATCTGCACCTATTTCTGCCAACTCGTTGATGTCTTCTTTACTTCGATGCAGCATGGCTTGAATCACAATACCTACCTGTTTTTCGTATTTCTGATGAGCTTCTTTAAAAACATCCAGCGTGCGTTGCGTGTGATCAGAGCTTTCCATGTCGATACGAATAAATTGATCCTGTTTTTTGGCTACATCCAGTAATTTAAACAGGTTCTCGCGGCAGAAATCTTGATCGATATCTAATCCAATCATGGTCAGCTTAATGGAAATACTACTGATGAGACCGTGCTCTTTTATGCCTTCCAGCAGGCGGATATAGGTAACAACGGTATTAGTAGCCGTTTCACGACTTTTGATATTTTCGCCCAGCAGGTCGAGGGTAAGCTTTAATTTTTTGTTGTTGAGCTCTTTGGCTTTGGGAATCGATTCTGTGAAGGACTCGCCGGCAACAAATCGTTTAGCTAAGATGAAGGGTAATTTCATAGGATTTCAAATTTTTTAGGCGCGCGAATTTAATCAATTGTTATCAATCTCACACTATATCAAAACAAAAGAAGGCATCGAAAAAGTAAGAATTTTGGCGTAATCATGCTCCTAAAAAAGCGCTTTTTTAGAGCCTATTGTAACTACTTCCATTTTCATGCGTGTAAGCTTGTGTTCTACCCAATTGCACAGAGTATTTAAAAAATACTCAATGACCGGATTCACTTTTTAAAGTGGAATTTTGAAAGTTGAGTTGGAATAATTGGTTTAAGAATATTTTAAAGACTGTAGATTATTAAGAGTAGAAAATTAAAAAAGTAATGGAGAATGAAATGAATTCAGGAACACGATTTTTTGGAAGAATATCGCGAATAGTTTTTTTGATAGGTGTTTTGGTATTTGTAAGTACGTCGTTGGTTATGGCACAATCTAAGGAAGATGCCTACCGCACAGAGCAGTTTAGTGTATCCGGAAAAGTTAGCTTAGAAGTACAGACCTCGGGCGGAAGCATATCGGTTATCGGTTCCAATAAAAAAGAAGTAGAAGTTGAAATGTACGTGCGTAAAAGAGGCAGCTATAAAAAGCCTGAAGATGTAAAATTAGACGATTATTCCATCGAAATATCTCAGGATGGAAACGAGGTGAAAGCCATTGCCAAGCACAAATCAAATAAAGGCTGGAACTGGGGAAATGGCTACTCTATTTCATTTGTAGTGTATACGCCGCAAGAAACAAGAACCCGCCTTAATACCTCAGGCGGCAGTTTGGTTGCCAAGAATCTTACCGGAAGCCAAGAGCTGAATACAAGTGGTGGAAGTATAATGACAGAAGGCATTCAGGGGGAGATGAATTTGAGGACTTCCGGTGGCAGTATCTCGATGTCAGATTCGAGGGGAAATGTGGAGGCAAGAACCAGTGGAGGTACTATTAAGGTGGACGCTGTGCTTGGTGACCTGGATGTTAGAACCAGTGGTGGCAGTATTAGTCTTAAAGGTATTGAAGGAAATGTGGATGCAAGAACCAGCGGGGGTTCCATTCTTGCCGAAGTTCTGGCGCCGGCGGATCACATTGAGCTTAGAACCAGTGGTGGAAGTATTTCGTTAAAGGTTCCACGCAATATTGGATATGATATTAATCTGGATGGAAACCGCGTACATGCTGAACTGGAAAACTTCAGTGGGAAAAAAGAAAAGGATGAAATTCGCGGCACCATGAATGGTGGTGGAACTCGTATAAAAGCAAAAACCGGCGGGGGCTCGGTTCGCTTAGGGTTCCAGTAAATAATAGACATGAGATGTGAGATCTTTGGGTCTGTACAGGCCAATATGGCAATCGGGGGTGGTAGTTCAAGCTTGTTGTAAATCGGTCTGCCGGCTCCCCGCCAGCCGAACGATGGGAAGTGGAATTAGAGGCTTTTTAAATCATCCGCTGACGTGTAGTAATCGGGGCGTTGTTTAACACCTAATCACAAAACCAAGCCTGAAAGCTCGAAGGAAAAAGAGGCGAGAACGGGGTTAAATATTAGAACAAGCAAGGATAAAGTCCTTGCTTGAGGAAGGTGCCGGTTTCAGCTCGCTGAAAAGCGCGGAAGGTGTTCGTGATGAGGAATGAAATGCAGGATTTTGGATTCTTTTTTTTCAAACCTAATACACACTTTTTAAATTTGATATTTGAGATTTTGATTAATCCCCAAAACCCATCCTGCTAATCTATTAATCAAGTACACCATGGTTTGTATGTCGAACTGCGAAAGTGGGCATCCAATAATTGAAGAAAGGCAGAAAGCGAGGGATAGAATCCCATGCTTTTTTTGTTGGCGGAAGATATCGTTAGGCTCATTACAATTGTGTATATTTAAGGCTCGAATAATTCAGGATTCAAACTCTATATGTCTAAACCCGAAACAGCAACAAAAGAAGCGAAAAAGCAGGAAGAACAGCGCCCGATTATCATAAAGGGAGTGAGAACGCACAACCTCAAAAATATTGATGTTGAAATCCCGCGAAATAAGCTTACGGTTATAACCGGTGTTTCGGGATCAGGAAAATCGAGCTTGGCCTTCGATACCATTTATGCGGAAGGACAACGCCGATATGTAGAAAGCCTTTCAAGTTATGCCCGCCAGTTCTTGGAACGCATGGATAAGCCGGATGTTGATTTTATGCAAGGAATCTCGCCAGCCATGGCCATTCAGCAAAAGGCAACGACCTCAAATCCGCGATCTACTGTGGGCACCACTACCGAAATCTATGATTATGTTCGGCTGCTTTTTGCCCGCATTGGAAGGACTATTTCCCCCGTTTCCGGCGAATTAGTAAAGAAGGATTCACCCCGCACAGCTATCAAAAAGTTGTATGAGTCGCAGGAAGAGGGAGAACGATTTTATGTGCTGCATCCTATTCCCAAGCATGAAAAGAAAAAGCTGGATGAAGAGCTCAAGGTGCTTAAAGAAAAAGGGCTAACCCGCCTTTTGAATGTGAAAGATGAAAGCATGCTGGATTTAACCACCGACACGGTGAATCTAAAAAAATTCAAAGACGACAATTATCGAGTGCTTATAGATCGGCTGGTGCTAAAAGATGAGGAGGCTACCCGAACCCGCGTTGCCGACTCGTTGGAAACTGCTTTTCAGGAAGGCAATGGTCGCTGCTCTATTAAAATGCGAGATGGCGAAGAACTTCCTTTTAGCGAACGTTTTGAATTAGACGGCATCGAGTTTGTGGAGCCAACGCCGCAGATGTTTTCGTTCAACAATCCGTTTGGTGCTTGTAATAACTGCGAAGGTTTTGGTCGCGTAGCGGGAATTGATGAAGATTTGGTAATTCCGGATCACCAAAAAACAATTCGAAACGGAGCCATAGCCCCGTTTACTTCCCAAAAATTCAGCATGCACCTTCGGGATTTTATCAAAGTGGCAGCGAAAGAGAAAATTTCTATTGACACCCCGTATGCCGATTTACCCAAAGAGGTAAAGGACATCATTTGGAAAGGAAAAGATGGATATATCGGCATTTGGAAATTCTTTGATGAGATCAAAAGTCAATCGTACAAAGTTCATATGCGCGTGTTGTATTCGCGTTATCGTGGCTACAGTCGTTGTCCGGAGTGTGAGGGCTACCGTGTTCGCAAAGATGCGCTTTATGTGAAAGTGGGAAAGATGCATGTGGGCGAAGTATCGGAGCTGACAATCGGCCATGCGCGCACTTATTTTGATGAATTAGAGCTCACTGAATTTGAGCAAGGTGTTGCCGGGCAAATTTTATATGAGATCCGAAAACGACTTAAATACCTGGATGAAGTAGGCTTAGATTACTTAACGCTCGACCGGCTTTCTAATTCGCTAAGTGGAGGGGAATCGCAGCGCATCAGCTTGGCTAACGCGCTGGGCAGCTCATTGATTGGAAGTTTGTACGTGCTGGATGAGCCCACAATTGGCCTTCACCCCAGAGATAATGATCGCTTGATTAAGATATTAGAATCTCTGCGCGACATCGGCAATACGGTGATTGTAGTAGAGCACGATTCGGAAATGATAAAATCTGCGGATAATGTAATTGATATTGGTCCCTTTGCAGGCACCCACGGCGGAGAAGTAGTTTTCCAAGGCCCGGTGAATAAATTATTAAAAGCGGATACGCTTACGGGCAAATTTCTCAGCGGTAGAAAGGCGATTCCAATTCCTAAAAAGAGGAGAAAAGGAAGTGGGAAAGTGATTTCGCTAACGGGAGCTTCTGAACATAATCTAAAAAATGTGAACGGCGATTTTCCTCTTGGCATGATGACCGTTGTTACCGGCGTTTCGGGATCGGGGAAATCAACCTTGGTTCATGATACGTTATACGCCGGCATTCAAAAGCATATTGGTTCCTATAATGACAAAGTAGGCCGCTTTTCAGACTTATCGGGAATGGCGGCCGTGCATGGCGTAGAAATGGTAGATCAAGGTCCAATCGGACGCTCGTCCCGATCTAATCCCGCTACTTACACCAAAGCATTTGATGGAATTCGAGATTTATTTGCTAACACCAAGCAGGCAAAAATAATGGGATATACGCCGGGGCATTTTTCATTTAACGTGCCCGGTGGGCGGTGTGAAACTTGTCAGGGCGAAGGCGTTCAGCGTATTGAAATGCAGTTTATGGCCGACATCGAACTCACCTGCGAAGTTTGTAATGGCACACGTTTCCGGAAGGATGTGTTGAACGTAAAATATCGCGGGCAGAATATCCATAATGTGCTGGATATGCCGGTTTCGGAAGCCATTGACTTTTTTGTGGATGAAGCCACCATTATAAACAAGTTACAACCGTTAGAAGATGTAGGATTGGGCTATCTGAAATTAGGCCAAAGTGCTACCACGCTTTCGGGTGGAGAGGCACAGCGGGTGAAACTGGCTCGATTTCTTGCCAAGAAAAACACCGATAACACCCTCTACTTTTTTGATGAACCTACCACCGGCCTCCATTTTGAAGATGTAGCCAAGCTGCTCGATTCCTTCAATGAGTTGGTAGAGCAAGGCCATTCCGTCATTATTATTGAGCATAATCTGGATATTATAAAATGTGCCGACTGGATTATTGATATTGGTCCTGAAGGAGGATTTGGCGGGGGACAAATTGTAGCAGAAGGCACTCCGGAAGAAATTATGGAACATAAAGAGAGTTATACGGGTAAGTTCTTACAATCCTATCTGTCAAAATAAAGCACAAAGGCTTTTTGGCGGTTAAATGTAATCATCAATTTTAAAGAGGGATCAAAAATGAGATTCAAAAAATTAATTGCAGGAAGTGTTCTTGCAGCATTTCTAATGATAAGTGGAATTGCCCACGCGCAGGTATTACCCAAGTTTGGCATAAAGGGCGGGGTTAATTATTCCACGTTCAATAACGCAGACAATGTAGAATACAAGCCAGGATTTATGGGCGGAATTTATTCTAACATCAACATACCGGCAACGCCCGTTTCTATACAACCCGAAGTTTTATTTGCACAATATGGAGCCAATATTGAAGGCACCGATGCATCTTTCAACGTAAACTATATACAAGTGCCGGTGTTGCTTAAATTTGGTTTTGGAGTGGCAGGTGTAAAACCCAACGTGTTTTTTGGGCCGTACGCGGGATTCAATATAAAATCAGAAGTCAAAAATAATGATGGCTCTATTAACCTCGATGATCAATTTGAAGACACAGATTTTGGTGTAGCCGTAGGCGCTGGCATAGACATATCAAAATTCAGCATTGGGGTGCGCTACACCGCAGGGCTTAAAAATGTGGCGAATAGCAGCCTCAACAGTGATGCTAAAAATGGCGCCATTGCACTTAGTTTAGGAATAGCGCTTTAAAGCAATTTTTTAGTTAGAAGCAGATACCCAGCCACAAAGCTATTGCTTTGTGGCTTTTTTTTGGCCAAATATTTAAAGATTCA
>JBDNFJ010000413.1:0-7661 GCA_041689895.1 Gracilimonas sp.
CTTCATCCTCCTTTATTTGCACATTAATTTCACCCTCTATCCTATCTTCAAATGCTTTTTTAAGAGCATTCACAATCACCTCATTTATTAACAATGAGCAGGGAATGGCCTGATTAACGGAAAGTAAAATAGGTTCTACATGCGCTGTGAGTTTAATCTTTTGCCCTGATTTATTGTGCATGTTGCCAATGGCTTCCAGCAAATCGTTCATATAAGTATCGTACTCAATATAAGCCAGCGAATCACTCTCATAAAGCATCTCATGAACTAATGCAATAGACTGAATCCGCATTTGGCTATCATCAAGAGCACTTTTAACCTGTTCATTTTCGGTACTGAAACTCTGTAGCTGTAACAGGCCCGAGATTACCGCTAAATTATTCTTCACCCGATGATGAATTTCAGCCAGCATCACCTCTTTCTCTCTTAAGGTAGCGCGGGTCTCTTCTTCCTGTTTCTTACGTTCCGAAATATCACTGGCCACCGAAACTGAGCCCATCCGATTTCCCTGATGATCTACCAATTTGGCCTCCAAGAAAAGTACCGGAACCACTTCTTTATTTTTTGATATTAGTGAAAATTCAAATGACTTTGTCGACTTTTGACCGGCCTCATAATCTCCTTTTTGATCTTTTGAGTTATAAAATTTTTCCAGAGGCTCGCCTATTATTTCCTCCATCTCGTATCCTATTAGATGAGCCGCAGCGGAATTGGCTCGTAATAACTTCCCCCCATTATCCGTGACAAACAATGCTTCTTGTATCGACTCAATAATATTATCTAAGTAAGCAGTGGATACCGTTTTCTTTTGAAGGCTTTCCGCCATAGAATTGAACGCCTTTGCTAACTCTCCAATCTCATCTTTTGAAGTCACCTCTATACGCTCATCCAGCTTTCCCTCGCCCAGCCTTGCGGCCGCATTACTCACCTTCGAAATGGGATTTGCTATGGAACGATAAATATAAATTGCCAGCATAATAGCCAACAAAATGGTTAGAAAAGTGGCCATATAATTCACAAGCACCACTTTATTTAGAGATTTATCCATCTCTCGATTTCGTTCTGCTTGTATAGAAAGTACATACTCTCTAAGCCGTGTTATTTCCGGAATGATGTTATTACGAAAATAAGGCTCAATAGAATTTATAAACATCAAATTGGCCTGCTTGCTGTTTTCTTCCCCCAAACTAAGCCATTCTCTTGCGATAGATTTATACGCCTTATAGCTTTTCAGCAAATCATGCACATCTTCGGGCAATCTACGGTCCCCGCCTAACAAAGATTCCAACTGGGCAAACGAAGTCTCAAACTGATCCAGCTCCCCATCAAACTTGATAACAAGTTCTACTACGGCCGGGAGTTCTTGAACCGTGCTATTAACTTTTTCTGAGGCCAACCCTTCGCGAATGCCATTCAAAAAGATGAGGCTTTGAAATAAACTGCGCTCCATCTCTCCCGTGTAAATCACTACTTCCGATGCTTCATTCATCGCGCGCAACTGCTCTTGCCTTATCCCTGATGTAAAACGATCGGTGACAAAACCAACAATGGCCAGAAGTAAACTAATACAGATAAAACCGATTACAATTTTTGTTCCTAACCTCAATGTCCTTCTCTTTTTTTAATAAGACTCTAAAGTAGAGATTCAGAGTAGGAACTCCTATAAACCGAAAATTAGAAAACTCTCATGTAACATGTTAGACTTGACTTAGAAAGAAAGTATTTGTTTAATCTTCTCGGCTATTTTTTGAGTAGTTGGCAACACCGATTCCATCAACCCAACATTATAAGGAACAGGGATATCAGGCATGGTAATTCGTTCTACAGGGGCATCTAAAAAGGTGAAGGCTTCGCGCACAAGAACGGATGCAACCTCTGCCCCAAAGCCGGCTGTTTTACTATCTTCATGAACAATAAGACATCGGTTTGTTCGCTTAACGGATTCCAAGACGGCCGATTTATCCCATGGCATAAGCGTTCTCAAGTCCAACACATCCGCAGATACCCCTAATTGGTCAACGGCTGCTTCGCTACGCTCGCACATAGCGCCCCACGTAATTATGGTGATATCATCGCCCTCTTTTAACTTTTTGGCTTTACCAAATGGAACAATAAACTCATCCCCTGGATACGGTTTTCGGGCATACTTGGCGTCCAGCAAATTTCGGTGCTCAAAAAAGATCGTTGGATTATTACTACGCATAGCGGAACGGAGCAAACCAACAGCATCTTCTGCATTACTGGGCATCGCAACCTGCCAGCCAATAGCATGCGTAAAAAACACCTCATTACTCATACTGTGCCAAGGATCTCCACACTTCGCAAAACCACCCGGCATGCGCACTACAATGGGAGCCGCAAACCGGTTGGCCGTTCTCCATCGCACAGTTCCACAGTTATTGAGCTGCTCGGTAGCAGGATCTGCATATTTTCTAAATTGAATTTCCGCTACCGGCATCAACCCGGAATAGGCTAAGCCTACCGCCCGTCCAATAATTCCCTCTTCCGAAAGACTCGTATCAAACACCCGATCTTCCCCAAACTTGGATTGTAAATCCATCGTGGCAGCGTGTACTCCGCCTTTCATCCCCACATCTTCCCCAAAAACCATCAGTTTGGGATTTGTTTCTAACTCTGAGGCTAACGTTTTTCGAAGGGCTTCTACAATATTGATGCGCTGTTTCTCAGGCTTTGCCACTTCACTTGCCACTGGGAATTCATACCCTTCAACAGCAAGTCCTCCAATGGTCTGGATTTCATCTTCTGCAAACGCATATTTTTTGGTTTGAGAAGTATCCGGCTCCGGTCGGGCTAACGCAGCTTTGGTCGCTTCTTCAATCGTAGTAGTTGCTTTCTTCTCCCAATTCTTCCAGGTTTTTTCAGTGATTTGATCGGGAACTATATAAGCTTTCAACTTCTTCAAAGGATCGTTCTTCTGCTCCTTTTTCAGCAGCTTCTCATCTTTATAAGCCTGATTATCTTGGTATGAATGCCCGTTTAAACGGGGCACCGTGAGGCGAATTAAAGCAGGTCCCTTGCGATTTCTAACATACCGTACCGACTCGTCCAATAACGAAGCAGCCGCTTCCGGCTCGGTACCATCCCCATCATAAATCTTGAGATTATTAAATGATTGGAGGTTATTTGAGATTTTTCCACCGGGCGTTTGAAAATCGCTGGTTACGGAAATGCCATATCCATTGTCTTCTATATAAAAAAGCACCGGCAGGTTTTGAGTGGTAGCAATAGTAAGTGCCGACCAGAATCCATTGGTTGCAACCGAAGCATCTCCGCCCAAAATTACGGAAATAGCGTTATCGTATTCTTTCTCTTTCAACACCTTTTTTCGGTATTCGATGCCCTGCGCCCAGCCAATGGCCGGGGTGTATTGCGAGCCAACATCTCCCGCCATTGGTAATACCTTTGGCCCATCTGCATCGGGCTTGTTGCACACCACACCAATATCACGCCCATCGCTATATCCGCCAGACTTGCCCATGGGAGCCGCCATAACGTCTTCCTCCGACAACCCAAGCGATAATAATAACGGACGAGAACGATAGTAGGCACTTGCGGAATCGTGTTTATTGGTTAACAAATTCCCTAATAAAATCTGACCCAATTCATGTCCTCGGGCGGAGAATTGATATAATACCTCTTTATTAGGAACGAGCTCATTCTCCTCCTTCTCATCCATTGCCCTGGAGGTCATCATCAGCTGGGCAACCCGTTTCCAATCTACCTTAGATTTCGTTTCTTTTTTATTTTGAGATGCCTTTTTTTGCTTGGCCATAAATATTCTTGTAGATAATTACTTCTTTGTTACTTCTAAAAATGATTGTTCAAAGTGATCCATTTCTTCAGGAATTCCAACGGTAATCCGGATACAATTAGGAAGGCCAAACGCATTAATACGTCGGAGTATCACTCCCTTTTCTAACATCTTTTGAGTTAGATCTATCGCTTGTTGCTCGTTAGGTAAAATCATCATCACCGAATTAGAAACTGATTTCACATATTCCACTTTCTGATCATCGAAAAATGCATATAACCTTTTTTTACTTTTCTCTACCAGTTTCACACTTTTTTCAAGGAAATCATCATCTTCATAAGCCGCTAAAGCTGCTGCTTGTCCCAAAGTGGTGGGCTCAAAAGTGAGTTTTGTTTTCATCATATTTGAGATAAGATCTTCATGTGCAATGGCATATCCCACCCGAAATCCTGCCAGGCCGTAAGCCTTGGAGAATGTGCGCAACACAATCATATTGGGGGAATCATAATCCAGCGCATGTGGGTAATCCTTTACATCTTGCGAAAATTCATAATACGCTTCATCCATCACCACTAATATGTCATCCGGTAGCTGCTCCATAAACCAATCAAACTCCCCTTTGTTGATATACGTACCTGTTGGGTTATTTGGATTTGCGATATACACCATTTTCGTTTGCTCGTCGATGGCATTCACTATCGCTTTTACATCATATTTATAATCGGGTGTAACCGGAATTTTTTTGAGTTGAACGCCTCTAACACCAATCTGCACAAAAAAGCCCACAAAGGTAGCATCCGCCGTAATTGCATTCTCTTTGTTCTGAAAGAATGTTTTACACAAAATAGAAATGATACTTTCTGAACCGGATGCTACCAGCACATTGTTAGATTGAACCCCATTCCGTTTTGCAATGGCCGTTCTCAACTTGCGAGCAATGGGGTCCGGATAATCCTGAATAGCTTGGAAAGCTTCGTCGATAGCTACTTTCACTTTGGGGCTACAGCCGAGGCGGTTTTCGTTGGAAGCAAGTTTAGCAATTCTTTTGGGTGTATAAAGCTCAGCTACTTCTGCAATCGTTTTACCGGCCACATAGGGTTTCAGCGTTTCTATATTGCTGGGTACTAACGGCTTACCAGTTTTTGTATTCATTCAGCTTTAACTTACTTTTATCCGTTTATTGATTAGTGTAAATTTACCATTAAAAAAGCGCTTTTTCCAAGCATCTGCTAACTTCAACGAACTATTTACATTTGCTTTTGTTGCTCTTAACAATCATCAAGTATAATTCAATTCACTATGAGTAAAACTCTTTTAATTACCGGTGCCAGTCGGGGAATCGGATATCAAACGGCGTTAAATCTTGCCTCAAAAGGACATACTGTAATCGCTACCGCACGGTCAAAAGACAAATTGGAAAACCTCCAAAATGCCGCTAATCATGGGACCATCATTCCCGTTACGGCAGACTTAACCAAAATTGATGACATCAAAAAACTTACCCAAGCGGCTGAAGTAGCTTCCGGTATTGATGGACTCATTAATAATGCAGGTGCCGTTCACCTACAGGGCTTCATGGAAACCAATTTAGAGGCCTTCAAAAAACTGATGGATGTGAATGTATATGGAATCGTTAGGTTAATTCAGACGCTGAAGCCCTTACTTAAAAAAGACAGTCATATTCTCAACATATCCAGCATGTCAGGTTATCAAGGGAGTTTAAAATTTGCCGGGCTTTCCGCCTATGGAACAGCAAAAGCAGCCGTTGTCGGTTTGTCTGAAACATTAAGTGCAGAGTTTGCTAATGACGGTATAGCGGTCAACTGTTTGTGTATTGGGGCTGTACAAACAGAAATGTTTTCCGAAGCTTTTCCCTGCCTCAAAGCACCGGTTTCTCCCAGCCAAATGGGAAACTATATCGCAGATTTCATTTTAACGGGCCATCAATTCTATAACGGTAAAGTACTGCCGGTAGCTTTAAATAATCCCGAATAGTATTTGATGGTATTGCCAGACATTATTTACTAACTTCGTGAAAATTAATTCCAAAGGGATACTAATGCGTACATTTACTGGATTTCTGTTTTGCTTTGTGATGCTAAACCTGGGGACACCATCAGCCAAAGCTCAAACCATAGAATTATTAGCCGGAAATACCTTAAACGGAGCGGTTAATGGTACCCTTTTAGGAGGCGCGGTCATGGCTTTAAACAATGACACTGATTTCGCTCCTCTGCGGGTGGGATTAGGCCTTGGCACCTTATATGGAATTGGCACGGGCGCTTATGATGTAGCAACTTCAGGAGGCCAACAGCTCATGGTTTCCGGTACTTTTAATGATGGTAATAACACCAGCATCATTGTTCTTTTAGACACTTTTTATGGAGCAGCAGGCGGAGCTATCATAGCCAGTTCTGTGATGCTGATTGCCAATAAGCCATTACTCGATGGTTTAAAATATGGAGCTGCTACTGGTGCTTGGGTCGGTTTCGGGGTTGGGTTGATCGATGCTTTTGCACTTTCAAAACGGATAACTCCTTCTACCGCATCTCTAAGAACCAAAAGTCAATCAGCAGATGGTTTGGTTGCACTTCGTTTTAACGATCAAACCAGCATTGGCCTATTTCATCCTTCCATCATAAGAACCTATTCTTCAAGTGGAGCCGGGTTAACCCGTGATTTCACCCCAACGGTAAACGTTCTAAATGTGAAGCTTAATTTTTAGGCTGAGCTAATTTTTTGATGATCGCCTTTACGGTCTCTATATGTCCCGAAAGCGAATGATGTAATCCATCGGGCTGATAGTTCCATGCGTGAGGGCCTTCTCTACCCATTCTTTTACCGGAAGCATCAATGATGGCACCGTCCTTTCCCGCAATCAAATGTTGAACCGATACCAAATCTTTTGCTTCTATGGTAAAGTCATATAGCAGATTTTCGGCCAACATTTCGTTGATGACCGGTGCAGGCGTAATCCAAACCAAAGGATTTTCAACTCTTGTTTCTAAAATGGATTGAATGGTTTCGATGTTTTCCCAAGTTTCGGAAAGAGGGAGTAAAGTTCGATCTGGGGCAATATTCAATCGCTGAGCATCAAAGGTTCCCAAAGCTGTAAAAACCCAATCCGGTTCGTGAATAAGCACGTCGCGATCTATGCGGCGCAAAGCTTCTGAAGTGGTGTTATAGGAAACGCCGGCATTGATGAATTTGAAATTGGCTTTTTCTACAGAAATTTCCAGCACATGCTTTAAAATCGTGAACCATCCCTGAGCATCCTCGGTATTCGAGTCGCCAAAAGCTACAATAGTTTCTTCCCCATCCATAGGAATCTTATCCAGACAATCTACAATATCATCGCCTTTAAGAACTTCTAAAGCAGCTTCACGGGCATTATCATTATAGTTCTTCCGATAGCTTTCAAGTTCTTTCTCAGAAATACCAAAAAGCCCCGCTTCCGATTTAGCATCATTTTTCCCTGGAAATAATGGAATTCTTTTCGAAATATGATAATAGGGAAGCATGAACTGCTCTAAAATTCCTTTTTCTTCGTCTGTTGCTTTCTTCGTCATGGTATTATGTGTACTCTTTTTTAAGTTTTGCTGCTAACTTCTTCATCCCGGTCCCCGCATCTTCCTTAAAATGCGTCCATTTAAGATGATTAAATATGGGCGGGTCTGAAGGATCAATAATAAACTTAGGTATTTCTTCATCGGCATAATTTAGTAAACCTGCGGCGGGATATACTACCAGAGAAGTTCCTATTACTATCAAAATATCGGCTTTTGAAATCTCAATAGCTGCCGGCTCTATCATTGGAACCATCTCGCCAAACCAAACAACGTAGGGGCGTAGTTGTGAACCATCTTCCGCCAAATCTCCAATTTTAATA
>JBDNFJ010000414.1:0-2299 GCA_041689895.1 Gracilimonas sp.
CAAACTCAACTTTCATCTACGCGCTTGATGTTGGCTCCCACTGCTGCAAGCTTGGCTTCAAGCGATTCGTAACCGCGATCTAAATGATAAATTCGCAGAACTTCGGTCGTGTTTTCGGCACCTATGGCGGCAAGTACCAGGCTCACGCTGGCGCGCAGGTCAGTGCTCATAACAGAAGCGCCCGTTAGCTTTGAATTTCCTGCAATATGAACCGTGTTTTTATCCACGTTCAGATCAGCTCCTAAACGAACAAGCTCGGGCACATAGCTAAAACGATCAAAATAAACGGTATCGGTTACGTTAGATTGGCCTTCGGCTTGGGTCATCATGGTAGCCCATTGAGCCTGCAAATCGGTAGGAAAGCCGGGGTATATTTCTGCTTTTATTGAAACCGGCTTCAACTTATCGGGCGCTTTTACATGAATGGTAGTTCCCTCAATTTCAACAGATGTGCCTGTTTTTTTGAGTTGCTTGGTGAAACTTCCCAACTGTTCGGGATTGCAACCCGTGAGCGTTAATTCGGAACCGGGAAACATAGCTCCGGCAATCATAAAAGTGCCTAATTCAATGCGGTCGGGATCGTTGGATACGGTTACACCCGACAAGGAATCCACCGCTTTTATAACCAATGTGTCTGTTCCAATGCCTTGAATATCAGCGCCCATTTTCACCAAAAAGTTACATAACTGAACGACATCAGGTTCTTTTGCTGCATTTTTGAGCGTAAATTTTTTCGCCTTTAATACGGAAGCCAGCAATAAATTTACGGTTGCTCCCACGCTGCTTGGCTCCAGGGTAAAAACTCCCCCTTCAATTTTATCATCTGCTTCGGCAATCACATATCCTTTGTCAAGGGTGTCGTTTATGCCCATGACTTCCATTCCTTTCAGATGCAGATCTACGGGGCGAGGTCCCCAGGCACAACCACCGGGGAGAGATACTTTTGCTTTGCCATGTTTGCCGACAAGCGCTCCCAGCATGTAAAAAGAAGCACGCATTTTACGCACCAGATCGTAAGGAGCTTCCAAGTGATTTACCCGAGTTGGATCAATCATTAGAGTGTTGTCATTTTCCTTAAAATCAACCTGCGCGCCTACCCCGCGAATTACGTTGTTGAAGGTGTAAATATCTTTTAGTCGGGGAATATTTTGGATGGTGGTTGGGGAATTCCCGAGTAGAGCAGCGGCCATCAAAGGAAGGGCTGCATTTTTTGATCCGCTGATGGGAATGGTTCCTTTAAGCGGTGTTCCGCCCTCAATAATAAATTTATCCAATGGCTTTGATCTCCAGTATGGGTGAATTTTTTTCTAATGATTGTCCGACTTCGGCTGAAATTGAGTCGATGATTCCACCAATGGGTGCTTTTAATTCGTTTTCCATTTTCATGGCTTCTAAAATGACTAAAGGTTGCTCGGGTTGAACTTCATCGCCTTCTGCAACCATGATTTCCAAAATCTTGCCGGGCATGGGTGCTTTAAGCAGGCCTTCAGCTACCGCAGAGCCCGTTTTAAAGCCAAGTCGGTCGAGCAGTAATTCCTGTTCATCTTTCACATCTACGGAATGCCATACGCCGTTCATAGAAAACTCGATGGTGGAACCTTCTTGATGTACATTATCAATTATGTATGTTTTTGTTCCGATGCGCAGAATATTCCGATTGTTTACAAACTCAAAAGTGTACGTTCCTTTTTGATCTCCGGAGCTGAAAGTGCCGTCTTTGGGAGATAATTCTACCTCGTGATTGTGCTCATCTATACGTGTCTGGAATTTCATTTTCGGTTATTCATGTGATTAATGCCTGATTTAGTTATGCGGAAAGTGGACTGTTTTACATGGTCAGCATCAAAGAAATGCGTTCGGTCGATGTTTGGGTTTTCAGGATCAACCACCTCTATAAGCCTTGAGTTCATTAGGTTGATAAGGTCATC
Source organism: Gracilimonas sp. (assembly GCA_041689895.1). Classification (GTDB taxonomy): domain Bacteria; phylum Bacteroidota; class Rhodothermia; order Balneolales; family Balneolaceae; genus Gracilimonas. Next base: position 1,929 of record JBDNFJ010000414.1, read on the forward strand.
CCTGATTTCTCCATACTTCAGTTGGGTTTCCTCCTGAATTACCTCGAAAGGTTCGGGAAATAGCAGGCGATCTAAAATGTTACGTTCTGATGGAGTCAATTTTCTCATAGTTGAAGATAGAGCCCAAGCAAAATTATCACAAATTATAAGCGGTTAAATTTATTTTCAGTTTTAGAAGGCTGAGTTTTACACGCACAAAGAAGGTACCTCACTCTTGCAGCACTCTCGTCTCACCCTCGTTACGAAGCTCCTGCTTCGTAATGCCTTTGGGAAGCTCCAGCTTCCACTTTAATAAGATCACACTGCCAATGATTACCAAACCCGTTTGCCTAAATAATTTCGTACGAATAAACTGTGGTTCTCCACAAGTA
>JBDNFJ010000415.1:0-1952 GCA_041689895.1 Gracilimonas sp.
AGCAGGTCGCTTTTATCAGCCGTAAGATCGAAGATCTAATTTCATCACAGTAAAACAATTAATCTTAACTTATCCCACTATTGAAAGTCAATGGTGAGGTAAACCAATAACCAAATAGAATGACTGAAGAATTAAAACAAGAACAAACCGAACAGGAAGCAACCGAAGAAGTAGTTGAAGAAACTACGGAAACCACGGAAGTAGAAACAGCCGAAGAAGTAGTGGAAGAAACAACGGAAGCCACCACAGAAGAGCAAGCCGCTACTGAAGTAGAAGAAGCTGCTGCCGAAGAGAGAGAAGAAACACTGACCCGCGTGTATTCAGGAGAAGTTGAGGGAGAAGTTTTCAGCCTTAAAGATCTCCAGCGCCCATCCGACGAATATAGTGATGATGAATACAATGAAATGGTGGGTATGTATGAAAATACCCTTAATGAAATTGAAGAAAAAGAAATTGTACGCGGTCGTATAGTTTCGGTTGATGATAAATACGTTGTTGTTGACATCGGATTTAAATCAGAAGGTATTATTCCGGTTAACGAATTTCCGAATGAAGCGCTCGAAGCTATGGAGCCCGGTCAGGAAGTGGAAGTATTCCTCGACCGTGTAGAGGATAAAGAAGGCCAGCTGATTCTTTCTCGCCGTAAAGCAGATATACTGAAAGCTTGGGAGAAAATTGAAGCATCTCATGATGACGGAGATATTATTGAAGGCTACATCAAACGTCGCATTAAAGGCGGTATGGTTGTAGATGTATTAGGTATCGATGCCTTCCTTCCTGGTTCGCAAATTGATGTTCGCCCCGTGCGCGACTTCGACGCCTACGTAGGCAGAACCATGGAATTCCAGGTTGTTAAACTGAATATGGCGGCTGAAAACGTTGTGGTATCTCACCGTGCACTTATCGAGTCTGATCTCGAAGAGCAGCGCGAAGAGATTCTCGAATCAATCGAAGCCGGACAAGTACTTGAAGGTGCCGTTAAAAACATTACCGACTTCGGTGTATTCATCGATCTTGGTGGCGTTGACGGACTGCTTCACATTACGGACCTATCTTGGGGACGTGTTGATGATCCGCACGAGATTGTGCAGTTAGATCAGCGTATGAACGTTGCTGTTATCGACTTTGACGAGAAAAGTAAGCGTGTTTCTCTGGGACTGAAGCAGTTGCAGCCGCACCCATGGGAAGGAATTAAGGACAAGTATCCTGAAGCCGGCAAAGTACAAGGCCGTGTTGTTTCTATTGCTGATTATGGTGCATTTATTGAGCTTGAAAAAGGCGTTGAAGGTCTGATCCACATTTCTGAAATGTCATGGACTCAGCACATCAAGCACCCATCACAATTGGTTGAGAAAGACGACATTATAGAATGTATTGTTCTGAACATTAACGAAGAAGAGAAGAAAATTTCTCTTGGTGTGAAGCAGCTTGAGGAAGATCCATGGGCAGATATCCTGGAACGATTCCCTGTTGGTTCTAAGCATACCGGCGTGGTTCGCAACCTTACCAACTTTGGCGTATTCGTGGAGCTTGAGCCCGGTATTGACGGCTTGATTCACGTTTCTGACCTTAGCTGGACAGAGAAAGTTGATCATCCAAATGAAGTGGTTGACAAAGATCAGGAAATCGAGGTTGTTATTCTTGGTGTTGACTTTGATAACCGCCGCATTACCCTTGGCCACAAACAAGTGGAAGACAATCCTTGGGAACAATATGCTAAAGAGTACGCTCCTGGAAGTAAAGTAGAAGGCGAAGTAGTTAAAACTACGGACAAAGGCGCATTCGTTAAGCTCCCATTAGGTGCTGAAGCATTCTTGAACTATAGCAAATCTACCGAAGCCGAATACAAAGAAGGCGATAAAGTAGAAGATGCATTTGTTCTCAATTTCGATGAGAACAACAAAAATATTGAGTTGAGTCAGTTAGACACCGACAAAACCAAAGCCAAGAAA
>JBDNFJ010000416.1:0-1911 GCA_041689895.1 Gracilimonas sp.
AACGGATCAGATGGTATTACTACTAAATTCGGTATTTCTCAGGAGCTCGATATACTGGGAATTCCGTCTCGCTTAAAACTACAAGAAGCAAATGAAGACCTCGCAGAAAAAAATGCTGCGCTTACTCAGATTCAAGTCGAGTTAATGGTTAAGAAAAGTTGGGGAATGGTGTACACTTCTAACATGAAGTATGAAACCTTGGCACGTCTTAATGCACAGTTTTCCGATATAACCAGAGCAGCAGAATTACGCCTTGAGACGGAGGAAAGCTCCAAATTGGAATATCTTTCTACCATCAACCAAGCAAATAAAATTAACATTCAAACCGATCAGGCTTACAGAGACTATCTCAGCGCTGTTCGAGAGCTGAATCAATGGTTAGGTGACGAAACTAAATACACGGCGCAAATGAAATCACCGGAGGAATTGGATGATCCGTTAACTTTTAGCAGGGGATCTTTTAACAATCATCCATTCTTATCAGTGACTGAACAAAAAGTGGACGTTGCAGAGGCACGAGCTAAAGACCAACGCAGTCAATTTTTACCCAAATTTAAAGCTCAATATGGATTCCAAGAAATAGCCGGTCAATCAGGATTTTATAAATATGAACTGGGAATAAGTGTTCCCCTACTTTTCTGGGGTAATCTGGGGAAAACACAATCAGCTAACATTAAAATAGATATTGCTCGACAAAATTTGAATCAAGCTCAAAGAGAGATAAATAGCCGTTTCGGCAGCATGGAAGAAGCGTACATGAAATGGCTTAACTCTTGGCAATATTATAAGAATGAAGCTTTGCCATTAGCTAAAGCACAACGCAAAGGTGCATTAACCGCTTATAAAGAAGGAGCCATTGATTACGGCATGTTTCTTCAAAATATAAGAGATGCCATTGCTATAGAAACAGATTCATGGAGCACATTCGGTAGCTATCTGAATAGTCGTTTCGAATTAGAATACTACCTGAACACAACTACTAAGTAATTAATCTTTTTTAAATCATACCTATCATGAAAAACCAAAAAACTTCTTTCACATTTTTTTTATTGTTGATTTCTTTTCTTGCCGGATGCTCTAATCCTAACGTTGAAAATGAATCGAAAGTAAAAGTTGAACCTGTATCAATGAATCAAAACTCTGTTTCAGAAACGGGAGAAGAAGAAGGCAATGCTGCTCACCTTTCTGAATTGAAATTTAACAGCCTTGGAATTAAGGTAGATTCCTTACCAAAAAGAGCTCTTTCAGGCTTAATAAAAGCAAATGGACAGCTGGAAGTTCCTCCACAGCGTAAAGCTACCGTAACGGCTATTTTAGGAGCAAACATCACTTCTATTGAAGTTATTGAAGGAGATAAAGTATCGAAGAATCAGGTGTTGGCTTATTTATCTCATCCGAACCTATCAAACCTTCAATCAAAATATGTGCGTACTTATCAGCAAATGTTGTACCTCGAAAAAGAGTATGCTCGCCAACAAAGGCTCTACAAGGGCGAAGTAGGCTCCGGTAAAACACTTCAACAAACAGAAGCAGAATACAAGGCAACCGTTGCAGAAACAAAAGGGCTCGAAGCTCAACTCAGGCAATTGAGTCTTAATCCTGAAAAAATTAGAAGTGGAGATGTTTATGAACAAGTGCCCGTAGTTAGTCCAATTGATGGATATATAGAAGGAGTGGAAATTCAAATCGGACAATTTGCAGATCCTCAAACCAAGTTATTTATGATCGTGAATAACGAGCATGTTCATGCCGATCTAATGGTTTTTGAAAAAGATGTATATCAGGTAAAAAAGGGACAAAAGGTTTCTTTTACGGTTCAATCTATCCCCGATGGACGTTTAACTGGAAAAATATATTCCGTAGGTAAACAATTCGAGCAAAACCCCAAAGCGGTGCATGTACATGCCGAAA
>JBDNFJ010000417.1:0-4415 GCA_041689895.1 Gracilimonas sp.
CCATGTCTATAACAGAGGAAAAAAGCCCGGCATGTCCGGCTACTCCATCCATAAAATAAGCGCGTTCATCGTGCACTCGGGCTTGTACACGTCCGCGCCCAAATACGGTGTCAATCTCAGCAGGAGCAATGCGTGGTACCAACCAGCGGCTGTTAATGTAGGGATTGAAAAAGGTGCTATACATATTCAACGGAAAGTAGAATTCTTTTCGAGCATAACGATCTAACCGACTTCCGGTAATCTCCTGTATAATCTCGCCCATCAGAATCATGCCTAAATCGCTGTAAACATATTTTGTGCCGGTTTCATATATCAGCGGCTCATTCCTAACTGCTTTTATAATAGCTTTGCGTGTTTTAAGTGAATCAACGTACACACGGAAGGCGGGAAGTCCGGATTGATGCAGCAGCAGATCTCGTATGGTAACCTGATTTTTAGGCGGAGTTTTAAATTCAGAAATATATTTTGAAACAGGGTCATCAAGGCGCAGTTTTCCTTCATCAATCAGCTTCATGGTTGAGGTTGTGGTGGCCATTACTTTGGTGATGGAGGCCAAATCGTACACATCCGTCTCCCGAACGGCTTCCAGTTTTTGATAATCCTGATAACCGTATCCTTGATTATATGCGAGCACGCCATCTTTAACCACTCCTACTACGGCTCCCGGAAAAACTGAATCGCGGATGGCATCGTTGATAATCTCATCAATCTTGAAAAGTGCGTTATGATCGAGCGCTACTTCTTCAGGATCCCCAAAACGGAGAGTGGTGTGCTTTAGGTCGATGCCATCACCCAGTTCATACATTCCCGGGATTTTGATGGGCAGTTTACCATGTACTTCTGAGGCTCCGAAAAGAGCCGGAACCACCGCACTTACCTGCTGATAGGAGCGATGCCAGCCAAGTACCTGAGCATCCGTATTTTTGAGGTCAGAAAGTATATAAGGATTTCCAAATGAAACTAACACAGACGGTCTTGGAATATGCACCAGCTTCTTTAGAAAAGATGATTCATCGTCGGGAAGCTGAATAGATCTCCCAATGCGAGGATAAATATAGGTGCCGATAATCACCATATTGGAGCGCTTGGCATCTCGAAGTATTCTCCGCCTGTCGGCCTTACTGGTTCGTTTATCCAGCACGTGATAGTTGACGTTGGGATGATAATCGCGAAGCTGTCGTATAAAAGAATTGCCTGCAGTCCCCGAACGATCGTCAGCCACAGCCACCATCATAATTTCAGGATACTTGGCTGGCAAAATGGGCAGCAGGTTTTTATTATTTTTTAGGATGGTGATCGATTCGCGGGCAATGCGATCAGCTTCGGCTTGATTAAATGACGTACTTATTTTGGTGTCAAGCCTGGTCAGATCTACCTGATTATTAGATTTAAAAAGTCCAAATTGCTGTTTCCAGAGCAACAGTTTGGCAAAGGAGCGGTTGATGCGTTCTTCCGTTATTATTCCATCTTTAACGGCTTGCTCCACTTCGTTAATTGCGGTAATCACATCAGGACTTATAAGCATGATATCGGCTCCCGCATGCAAAGCTCGAACCACCGCATTACCGGGAGAATATTTTGAGGAAATACCACGCATCTCAAGCCCGTCGGTAACCACTACTCCTTTAAAGTGAAGGGAGTCGGATAGTAAATCACTGAGAATAATGGGATCGAGCGTTCCCGGAAGAAATTCGGTAGTATCAAGTTTTGGGAACGCAATATGAGCGCTCATAATGCTGGAAATGCCCTGATTAATAGCTGCCCGAAAAGGAACAAGTTCAACCGAATCGAGGCGATTGTAGGTAAAATCTACAACCGGCAGCTCGCTATGGGAATCTGTATCGGTATCGCCATGTCCGGGAAAGTGTTTGGCCGTTGCTATAATGTCTTCACTTTGAACGCCTCGCATAAATGCTACGCCGTATTTGGCCACCATATCCGGATCACCTGAAAATGCGCGGACATTAATAACCGGATTATCCGCATTGTTATTGACGTCCAATACCGGAGCATAAATCTGATGCACTCCCACTGCTTTTGCTTCTATAGCGGTGATCTTACCAGCCATAAAAGCATTCCGCTTATCGCCGGTTGCGGCTATTCCCATGGCCGGGGTGAGCCGCGTTGTTCCCGAGATTCGTATGGCCGCTCCAAACTCCATATCCTGCGAAATCCATAACGGGAATTTAGCCATTTGCTGGAGTTTATTGGTGAGCATAGCCTGACCATAAATATCTCCATTCATAAAAATGATGCCACCCACATTGTATTTGGTGACCATTTCTTCAAGCTTCTTAAATTTCCGAGTATCACGATTAATGAATTTTCCTTCGGCAGGTATAAAGAAAAGCTGTCCAATTTTTTCTCTCAAAGGTGTTTTTACGATGAGGGAGTCGAGGTATGCTTTGGAGTTCTTGTCGAGCGTACGCACTTTTTTACCCTTGAGCGTATGACCAAATAGAAAATCAGAAATACTCTGACTATGGGCAGGGACGGTTCCCAGAATTAAAGAACTAAGGAAGAAAAGAAAGGCAATTCTAAAGCTGCTCTTCATAGAATGTATAGATAAGGTAGATGATATTTTACTTTATGAACCCTTAAATGTACTGATACTGATGTTCTTAGCCAATGATTTATTCGATGGCTGCCCACCTCGTTGTAAAGGCTATTTATAAGATGGAGAGAGGCTGTACAAATTAATCTGAATGAATTCATAATTTCCCTTTATTTCCAGTTAGTAAATGCCCATTATTAAGTATGATTAGTGACGAGAAAAAAGAAGAAGTACGTGCCGCCGCCGATATTGTAGAGGTAGTGTCAGACTATGTGAAGCTGAAGCGGTCGGGCAGCGGTTTTGTGGGGCTTTGTCCTTACCATAATGAAAAAACGCCCTCTTTTAATGTCACTCCCCGTCTGGGGATTTTCAAGTGTTTTGGTTGTGGAGAATCAGGAGATGTATTCAAATTTGTGATGGACCAAGAAGGCGTGGGTTTTACGGAGGCCATCCGTCAACTTGCGGAGCGCTACGGTGTGTTCATTCCTGAAGAAGACAATGATGAACCCAGCGAAACCACACAGCTTCGAGAAGGCATTTATCATGCGCTGAAGTTTGCGGGAGTATTTTATTACCGAAATCTGATTGAAAATCCCGAAGCCGAAAAAGCAGTCAAATATTTGGAAAGTAGAGGATACAACCGTGAGGTGTATAAAAGATATGGCCTCGGTTATGCGCCATCAGGGGGCGAAGAGTTGTGGAAAGCAGCCCAAAATACCGGAATAGATGAGGAGTATTTGGTGGAAGCAGATCTCATCAAGCCATCAAATCGTGGTGGCGGGTATTACGATACTTTTCGTGGGCGACTCATGTTTCCCATCTTCAATCCAACCGGTAAGGTAATCGCTTTTGCGGGTCGAGTGCTGGGGCAGGAGAAAACGGCGAAGTACATCAACTCTGCCCAAACCAAGGTGTATAATAAAAGTGAAGTTGTTTATGGGGTGAATTTCGCCAAAAATGAAATTCGGAAGAATAAAGAAGTGATTTTGGTGGAAGGCTACACCGATGTAATCACCCTGATGGAACAGGGAATCAGGAATGTGGTGGCAAGTAGTGGGACTTCGCTTACTCCCGGACAAATGAAAATCCTGCACCGCTATGGGGAGCGTATTGTTATGATTTACGATTCGGATGAGGCCGGGCAAACGGCTATGAAGCGAGGGATAAATATCGCCTTGGGCGAAGGCATGGAAGTTCAGCTGTTGGAGCTACCGGAAGATCAGGATCCCGATTCATTTGTGAAGCAATTTGGTAAAGAATCTTTTGATGACCTCAAAAAGGAAGAAGCGGGGGATTTTGTTGATTTTCTACTACTGAAAGCCGGAGAGGAGGGGCGGTTAGAAAAACCAACCGAAACGCCCAAAGTGATTACGGAAATTCTTGAGTCTATTGCCCATATCAAAGATTCCATACAGCGGCAGGTGTACGTACAATATCTGCACCAGAAGATGCAAAAGTTCCAGAAAGTAAAAGAAAGTGATTTGCATGATCAGCTGGAGCGGGTGATGACCGATAAGCGATGGGAAGCACAACGTTCTGAACGACGGGAAGAAGCACGCCAGCGGGTTCATCGACAGAATGAACCGCCACCCGGTGATGGAGGGTTTTCTGAAGTGCCTCATCCGGCCGGGAGTTCTTCTATGGCAAGCGGATCATCCAGAGTGAGAAAGAAACCACATTTTGAGAAAGAGCTAATTCGACTGATGATTACTTTTGGCCGAAGTATGGTAGAATATATTTGCTCCTTCACCAACGCTAAGCTTTTTGAAGATGATGAGCTGCGCATGTTTTATGAGGATATCATAGCGCGTTACAAGGAAGAGAAAGACTTTTCCTTAAATACGTATGCCGGCGAAAAAAC
>JBDNFJ010000418.1:0-3806 GCA_041689895.1 Gracilimonas sp.
GAGGCAATAATGACTTCATCAACTTTAGTTTGTTCCAAAAAGCTGGATAATTCATGCGTGATTTTCTGCTTATCACCAACAAAAGAATAAGCTAGCATTTGTTTTATTGCCATCCGATATTGGATTCCTAAAACCTGAGAAAGATCATCCATTGGAGGTGGGAGAGGTTCGCGTTTTCCGGTTATCACTCCTAAAAACATTTGTTTCATGGAGGAGGATAGAAACTCAGCCTGCTCGTTGGTATCGGCGGCAATCACGTTAATGCCGGCCATTACATACGGTTTTTCCAACTGTTTGGATGGACTAAAGTGATCACGATAAATATGAATGGCTTCTTCAAGTTGCTGGGGTGCAAAATGACTTGCAAAAGCATAAGGAAGCCCTAACTCAGCGGATAAATATGCACTGTCGGTGCTGGAACCTAAAACCCAAAGGGGAACTTCGGTGCCATCACCGGGAAAGGCACGTACCTTGTTATCCGCGTTTTCAGTAGATAAATATTGCTGAAGAAGGCGCACGTTTTTGGGGAAATCATATACTTGCTGAATACGATCAGGACGGATGGCTTGTGCGGTGACTTGATCGGTACCGGGAGCACGTCCTAATCCAAGATCTACACGATGGGGATATATGGTAGCCAGCGTTCCAAAATGCTCAGCAATTACTAATGGCGAGTGATTGGGCAGCATAATGCCTCCAGAACCAACGCGGATGGATGTTGTAGCTTCGGCTATATGGCCTAACAAAACCGAAGTTGCCGAACTGGCAATGTGCTCCATGTTATGATGCTCTGCCATCCAGAATCGGTTATAACCGTGTGCTTCTACCTGCTGGGCCAGCTCCCGGCTGTTGCGTATGGCTTCAGCCGGAGTGCTGCCTTTGGTAACTACCGCAAGATCTAAAACAGAATATGGGACCTTTGAAAGATCAATACTCATTGTTTAGGCCTTAACTTTATTGAATTTTTCTTTGAACCATATCTTCGTGTTTACGCCGATGTAGTACATGGAGGGAACTAAAAATAGGGTCAGAAAAGTGGCAAATCCAAGGCCGTAGATAATAGTCCAAGCCAATGGTCCCCAGAAAGAGGCATTATCTCCACCAAAATATAGGTTGGGTTCGAAGTGGGCAAACAAGCCATAGAAATCGATGTTCAGCCCAATAGCTAATGGAATCAATCCAAGAATGGTAGAAGCGGCGGTTAGAATTACGGGATTCAAACGGGTGGCTCCACCTTCTATAACGGCGTCTTTTAGACTCGCGCCTTCAGCTCGAAGCAAATCGATGTAGTCAATCAGAATAATTCCATTTTTCACTACAATACCTGCTACAGCAATAATTCCCATTCCCGTTAACACTACCGAAATATCCATTCCAAAGGTTGAAAAACCGATAAATACACCGATTAAACTGAACAGCACCTGAGACATAATAATCAAAGGTTTACCGATGGAATTAAACTGGGATACCAAAATCAGAAAGATTAAGCCTACGGCTGATAAAAGAGCTATACCAAGGAATCGTCCGGTGTCGGCCTGCTCTTCCTGCTCACCGGTAAGTGATATTTCGTAGCCTTGAGGGACATCAAAATCCTTTAAGGCTTCCCGAATTTGGGCATTAATTTCATTCGCATTATAGCCTGCCAGTATGTTAGACGAAATGGTTACAACCCGTTCCTCATCAATGCGGTTGATGGCCCCGTAACTGGATTCAAAACGAGGAGTGGCAACGGCTGAAATAGGGATATATCCATTGGGCGTTGGTATGGTCATATTCATGAGATCGGTGATGTTGCTTCGGTCTCCTTTTTGTAGGCGAAGGGTTACATCATATTCATCCTCATCCACACGATAGGTTGAAATAGGTATGCCGAGCAAAGCGGTGCGAATGGTTCCGCCCACCTGCGCATTGCTGATGCCATAGCTATTTGCTTTTTCGTGGTCAATATCTACAATAATCTCCGGATTGTTAATTTGCAAATCAGAGCGAAGTTCTTCGATACCGAGGATGTGTTGTTTTTTAATGAAGCTTTTGAAATTATCGGTCAGGGTAATCAATTCCTCGAACTTATCCCCACTAATTTCAATGTTTATGGGTTTCCCTGTTGGAGGACCACTTTGCTCTTTATCTACCGTGATAATTGTGCCCGGGATGCCTTTGGTATGCTCACGGATTTTGTTGAGCAAATCTTGGGTAGAAACACCATTTCGGTTTTGATAATCTACAAACTCTACACTCACTTTACTTTTGGTAGGAGAGGGGGTAGGATCGATGCTTCTTGGAGGATTGGCACCAATAGCTACGTTTGAGATTACAGATTTCACAATAGGATTATTGCGGCCAATTACCTCGTACACCCTTTGCTCAATTTGTTTGTTTACACGATTGGTTTCATCCAGGTTGGTTCCCGCAGGCAATTCGTTATATACGTACACGAAATTCGGTTCCCCTTCGGGAAAGAAAACCACTTTAGGGGAGGCTACACCCAGCAAAATAATGCTGAATATCAGAAAAATAAAGGTGCTACCCAGTATATACCAAGGACGTCGACCTACGATAATCCACCGGATGGAATCGTGATAGGCCGTTTGAAGCTTGGGCAAACCCGAACGATTGAACCTTCTGATGAGTGGTTTTAGAACAAAACGTTCAAGGGGCCAAAGCAGATACAAAAACACAATTATATTGGCTGCAAATATGCCACCTGAAATGTAAAGTATGATGGCAAGCACGCTGACAACTCCAGAAACGATCCATAAAAAACGATTATCATGCTTTTCATGTCCGTTCACTTGATCGCCGTTCTCATTCATAAATGAAACGGCAAAAACCGGGTTCATAATAAGAGCAACGAGGAGGGAAGCCACTAAAGTCAGAATCAAGGTTACCGGCAGATAGAACATAAACCGCCCGATAATACCTCCCCAAAACAGAAGAGGGAAAAATGGAGCAATGGTCGTCAGCGTTCCTGTAATTACAGGGAGCGCAATTTCTCCGGCTGCTTTTTTAGCGGCTTCTTTTTTACTGAGCTCGCCTTTGTTAACGTGACGATAAATATTTTCTACAATTACGATGGCGTTATCCACCACAATTCCCAATCCAAGAATGAGCGCAAATAGCACCACCATGTTAATTGAAAAATCCATAATCGGCATTATCGAGAAAGCAATGAGGGTAGAAAGCGGAATCGCCAATCCCACAAACACCGCATTTTGAACTCCCATGATGAACATGAGAACCAGCACTACAAAAAAGAAACCAAGTATAACGGTGTTAAAAAGGTTGGAAACGCTGTCTTTGGTGTCTTGAGAGCGGTCGCCGGTAGTAGTGATAATCAGATCTTTCGGAAATTGATTTTCCTGCAATTCTTGAACAATGGCCATACTGGCTTCCGAGGTTTCAATCAGATTACCGCCACTTTTCTTTTTCACGTTAATGGTAACTACAGGCTCACCATTTAAACTGGCGTAACTCTCGCGATCGGCAAAACCATCTTTCAACTCGGCAATATCTTTAAGATATACTTCGCTACCGTGGTTGTTTATGATGACGAGGTTTTGCAAGTCCTTAGCTTGTTTAATCTCCCCATCTACACGCACGGAGCGCTCTCTGGAGCCCATATCAAGCTGGCCGGCCGAAATAGTCATATTTTTATTGACCACGGCTGCACTAATCGCATTAAAGGAAACACCCGCCGCCTGCATTTTGTGCAAGTCCACATTTATTTGGATTTCCCGATCCAATGCACCTACAATCACGGCTTCGTTCACGTCGGGCAAGCTTTCAATTTGATCCTGGATTTCATC
>JBDNFJ010000419.1:0-4864 GCA_041689895.1 Gracilimonas sp.
ACGCATGTAATTCTGAGTTTGTACGATGCCTGGACTCGTAATAACGAATATCCGTTTTATGCACTCTTTTTTGATATAGATCCTTCTAAAGTGGACGTAAATGTCCATCCTTCGAAAATGGAAGTTAAGTTTGAGGATGAACGAACATTGATTCAGCTTGCCCGTTCGGTAGTAAATCAGGCTTTAAATATACATTTCCAAGTTCCTGATATCCAGCAGGATGAAGATGCTTTTTTAAGTGATGGCTCAGATAAAGGTTTTGATTCAGGATTTAGTTTCAAACAGCCTCAGTCTTCTCGACCAAATGAGGGAGGATTTCAAATTCCATCACGTATTAATAATCGTCCCGGTTCCATCAGTGGCCGGGGAGATGATTTTGGAGAGCAGTTGTATGGGAGAAGTCAGCAATATACGAGCCCGCAGAATTTTAGATCTACGGATGGTGAGTCGTCTCCAGAAACAACGACTACCATACCTCAGGATAAAGGATTTTGGCAGCTTCATAACAGCTACATCCTCACCCAAACGCGTACCGGGGTTTGCATTATTGATCAGCATTTGGCGCATAAACGCATCATTTTTGAAAAGGCTATACATGCAACGGAAGAGGCCATACCAAGTACACAGCAGCTACTATTTACCCAAACCTTAGAACTTTCAGCTTCCGATTATACCTTACTTAAAGAATTACATTCCATCATTCAGCGGATGGGATTCTCTGTTCAGTTACTGAGTGGAAATACGGCGATGATTAACGGGGTTCCCGCCGATATCGAAATTGGAAACGAGGAAGAAGTGCTGGTTTCTATGCTGCATCAATATCAGGAATTGGGACAAAAAATTAAGTTAGAAGCGCGGGAAAAGCTGGCTATTGCTTTTGCCTCTAAAGCCGCCATTCCCAAAGGTAAAAATCTAACTGAGCAAGAAATGGAAGCCTTGGTAGATCAGCTATTTGCTTGCGAGCAGCCTTACTTGGATCCGCTGAAGAAACCCACCATCAGCTATATTCCACTCGACGACATACAGGCACGATTTAGGTAGCGCGCTCACCACCCTCGTTCCGGTGCTTTTGGGCAAGAGCAACCGCTCCACCGTCATTCCCGCGCACCTGTCCCGACAGACTTGTCGGTGAGGTGGGAATCTAAATATTGAATAGAACGAGATTATACTTAGAGAGCGGTTGGGATAGTTGCATTCAGATCCCTGCCTTCGTAGAATAACCATTTGTGGGAATCAACTTATTTTATACCTGCGCACCGATGCAAAACCAGAGTTACTAATAAATTGGTTATACTTGTGGCTCAAATAGATAAAGTACATCTACATGAACATACTGGCGGTTGAACCATTTTATAGCGGCTCGCATAAAGCTTTCCTAAAGGGACTTGAAGAACATTCGAGTCACCATATTATTCCTATAAAATTGAATTATAAAGGATGGAAATGGCGCATGCATGGCGACTCGGTTGCCCTCGCTGAAATGACTAAGGAGGTTGACGAGGATATCGACTTATTGCTTACCAGTAGCATGACTAACTTGCCGGCTTTTATGGCGCTGATGAATCCCCGGTTTGCTCACACGCCCGTGATTATGTATATGCACGAGAATCAATTTACCCGTCCAATCCCTGAAGGGGAGAGCCGAGATCTAACTTATTGCTACATCAATTATTTAAGCATGCTGGTGGCCGATAAGCTGCTGTTTTCATCTCAGTTTCATTTGGATGATTTGATGGAGGCGCTGCCGGAGTTTCTGGAGAATTTCCCGGATGCCATGCAAAACAACCTGGTAGAACAGATTAGATCAAAAAGCGTGGCCAAGCATCCCGGACTTGATCTCACCAACTTTGATAAGCAGACGGATACCCGGAAGGAAAACAAGAATCCGGTGATTGTTTGGAATCAGCGCTGGCAGTTTGATCGTAACCCAGCTATGTTTTTTCGAGTACTGAATCGCCTGAATGATATTGACCTGAAATTCGATCTCATTCTGGCCGGCGACACGCAGCATGAAAAGCCGGAAGAATTTGAAAAAGCTTGGCAACGCTTTGGTCAGCAAATCACCCATTTTGGATATGTAGATGACAAAGAGAATTATAGCAAATTACTTCATTCCGGGGATATTGTTGTTTCTACCGCCAGCTACGAATTTTTCTGTGTGGCTATTATGGAGGCCATATATTGTGGTTGTCATCCTATGGTGCCCAATACGTTACACTATCCAGAATTGATTCCTGAAAGTCTGCACAATCCTTTATTGCATGCTCCGGTTTTGTATGAAACAGAAGACGACCTTTTCCATCATTTGAAAGACTTGTTGACAGGGAGTACCAAATATCTCCCAAAAAATTCGCTTCAAAACATCAATAAGCACCTCGATTGGCCCAAGAGAATTCGCGTGTTTGATGAGCTGTTTGAGGACATGATTTCTTAAATCCCTACCGTCATTCCCACGAGGGTGGGAATCTAAAAGCTGAATAGCACGAGGTTATACTTAGAGAGCGGTTGGTGTAATTGCATTCAAATCCCAGTCTCACCGACAAGTTAACCTCGTTCCGGTGCTCTGCTCCGGAATGCTAATTGGAGGCTCTGCCTCCAGAACCCGGAGGACTCGCATTATACTATTACATACAAATTGAGGCAGAACCTCACAGCAGAGTTCCGCAGCGGAGCGTTGGAACCAGGGTAATAGGAAGCAGGAGCTTTCCGGACTGAGTTACGAAGGCAGACCTTCGTAACCAGGTTGAATCCCCATCGTCATTCCCACGGAGGTGGGAATCTAATAGTTGAATAGAGTGAAATTGTACTTAGAGAGCGGTTGGTATTAATGCATTTAGATCCCTGCATTCGCAGGCTTGACTTACTGTGCTGATTAAAGGAATCTTAAAAAGGGGCATCCTCATCCGGGGCGGGATTGTCGGGAAGAGGAGGGAGTCCGTCTTTTCCTGATGAAGATCCCTCATTTTTGCTTTCTCCGGCATCAAGAAATGGATCATTATTTCCCGCAGAAGTCATGTTTTCAAAACGAGCGTAATCTTTCACGAAATACATTGTTTTGCTGCCCACAGGTCCGTTACGCTGTTTTCCAACAATTATTTCGGCAACTCCAGCGGTAGATTGGCCTTCGTTATTGGTCGTAATTCCATAATATTCGGGACGGTATAAAAACATCACAATATCAGCATCCTGCTCAATAGAACCCGATTCCCGTAAATCACTAAGCTGAGGACGCTTATCACCACCGCGCTGTTCAACCGCACGGGAAAGCTGCGAAAGGGCAATCACGGGAACATCCAATTCTTTTGCAAGTCCCTTAAGTCCACGAGAAATAGAAGCAATTTCCTGTTCACGGCTCCCAATATCCTTCGCACTCGATTGCATCAGCTGCAGATAATCAATTACAATTAAGCCAATATTTTTTTCGCTTTTCAATCGGCGACATTTAGTCCGCAACTCCATTAAACTGATGCCTGGCGTATCGTCAATATAAATTTCTGCGCTAAATAAACGGCTGGCGGCATCAATAAGTCGGCGAAAATCATCATCCTTCAGCGTACCTTTACGAGCTTCATCGGAACGGACCCGAGCTTCCATCGTAAGCAAACGTTGAACTAAGGATTGATTAGACATCTCCAAGCTAAAAAGAGCAATGGAGGTTCGTAGATTCTCATCAGGATGCATAGCCGCATTTCGGGCGGCCGTCAGTACAAAAGCCGTTTTACCCATAGAAGGGCGGGCCGCAATAATAATCAAATCCCCTTTTTGCCAGCCGGCAGTCATATCATCCACCGCTAAGCCTGATGGCACTCCGGTTATCCCGTACTCTTTGCCACGGAGATCTTCCAAGTAGGAAAGCGTATCCTTTAATAACTTTTCAACAGGAATTGCTGAGCTTCTATTTTTTTGATTGGAGAGATCGAAAATGCGTTGTTCTGCATCATCCAGCACGTCATAAGCATCGCTGGTGGTATCGTACGATTCCTTGATTACATCATTGCAGTTAAGAATCAGATTTCTCTTGATTGCTTTTTCAATGATGATTTGCGCGTGGTATTCAATATTGGCAGAAGAACTCACCGAGCGGGTCAGGTCAGATAAATACGTAGGTCCGCCACACACATCCAGCAGGTTGTTATCTTTCAGCTCATTCTCAACGGTGAGCAGATCGAGCGGATTATCGCGCTCATATAAATTTGAGAGCGTCTCAAAAATATGTCGGTTAGAAGTTTTGTAAAAATCAGTTGGCTTAAGCATCTGAAGGGCAATAGTAGCGGCGCCGTGCTCAATCAACATAGCACCTAAAACGGCTTCCTCAACCTCAACGGCCTGAGGCGGAACACGCCCACCTTGTTCCAATACCTTGGAGTCATCTTTTTTGTAATTATTACCGTAAGAACCGCTTTTTGCCATGTGAAATACAAATAGAACTAAAAGGTTTTGCTAAGATCGAACAACGAAAATAAGTATAAAAAGAGAGGGAATTGGTATTCTTTTTGATCAATTTTAAAAAAGATTATCCACCTGTTCAAGTTGGTTCTTATTCAATCTCAATTACGTAGGATGTAATCGATTTTATTTTGGAGCTTTTAGCATTATTAAATTCATAAAAGTCAGAAAAGGCATAACTTTTCCCATTATGTGCTTTTATAATTCCGTTTGCGGCACCTTCTTTACCATGAGTCAAGATTTGCTTGAGTATTAATTCAGAGGCGCTTTCATTTTTCATGGTTTCCAGTTCCTCCTTGAAATTTTCTTTCCCCTCAATTGTTCTGTCTCCGACTATATGCCAAACAATTTCGTCCGTTACGTTCTCAGCTAAGAAATCCACCTTTCCTTTAGCAAAGGCGATATTTATAGCTTTTAG
>JBDNFJ010000420.1:0-3234 GCA_041689895.1 Gracilimonas sp.
GTATGCTTGGTTTGATGTCGTTTTGATTTCAACCAGCTCATGGTAGTTCCATCAAAAAACAGGTCGTCAGAATGATTTTCCTTTCTAAAATGACCCCCTTTAATAATCACCGATCGGCATCCCATTCTAAGAATACGTTCAGCCGCTATTTCCATATCTTTTTTATTGGTGATAGAATATCCCGTTAACATCTCAGCTTCCGGCAAATTAGGCGTTACCATATCCGCTATTGGAATCAATCCTTTGATGTATTGTTCTACACATTCT
The DNA here is from genome assembly GCA_041689895.1 of Gracilimonas sp. Classification (GTDB taxonomy): domain Bacteria; phylum Bacteroidota; class Rhodothermia; order Balneolales; family Balneolaceae; genus Gracilimonas. The sequence continues at coordinate 268 of JBDNFJ010000420.1, forward strand.
TCGGTAAGCAATTTATCTCCTCGCTTGGTTGTCATAACCGGATCAATAACAACGGGGCACGTGACTGTTTTGAGAATTTCAATAGTAGCTAAGATAATTTCGTTATTAAAAAGCATCCCTGTCTTTATGGCAAGCGGCTCAATGTCTTCCATTATACTTTTAGCCTGACTTTGTAGAAACTCGGCCTCCATGGGCTTCACTTCCGTTACCCCTTGCGTATTGCCAACCGTTAAACAGGTAATCGCCGTCATGCCATACACTTCAAATTGAGAAAATGTTTTCAAGTCGGCCTGCAAACCGGCTCCTCCACTCGGATCGCTTCCAGCGATAGTCAGCGCAGTAGGTACCGTAATGCTTTTCCCTTTTGTTGCCTTCATCTCTTAAATAATATTCCTAATGATTGGTTGTTTTAATTCCAGGCCAGTAAAGGGAATCGGGCGTCATACGTTCACCAAAAAGCGCTCGACCAATGCGAACCATATTTGCGCCTTCTTCTATGGCGAGCTCAAAATCGTTCGTCATTCCCATGGAGAGATAACGCATAGATACATTCTCGATCCCGAGCGCTTCAATTTCATCGCGAATTTCTCGGAGTCTCCTAAACCCTAAACGCACTTTAGGCCAATCATCAGAAAACAGCCCAATAGTCATCAGTCCTTTGATATTTAAGCGTTCAAAGTTTGCAATTTCTTTGATAAAGGAGGCTGATTTTCCGGGCTGAATGCCGTACTTACTATCCTCACCCGACACATTTACCTGAATAAGCACATCCATCGTTCTGTCCAATTTTTTGAGTTCTCGATTCAGCCTTCGGGCAATTTTAACTCGGTCCATAGACTGAATCATAGAAGCAAATTGCACCACGTTTTTCACTTTATTACTTTGAAGATGTCCTATAAAATGCCAATCGGGGAAAAACTCATTTCCTTTCATTTGCTCAATTTTTTCTTCGGCTTCCTGAATACGATTTTCACCAACCGATGTAAAACCAAGCTTTATAGCTTCCTTCATTCTCTCCGGAGCTACGGTTTTTGTAACAGGAATAATCTCGATTTCGTCTGGATTACGGCCCACACGTTCACAAGCATCCTTTATGCGCTGCCGAATTACTTTTAAATTTTCTTCTACTGAATGCGCCTCTTTCATAGTGCGTTGTGTGTTTTAAATTAAAAATATGATACCCAGTAAAATCAGCATCATGCACATCTTTTGAAAGGGTAATTCCATATTAATTTCTTTCATTTCGTGCAATCAAAACTAATTTCACCAGCTGTTATTTTTGAGATATAGCACCACATCTATTACAAAATTTCTTTACGAAACCGTTCATTTTCTCACTTTTGCTTTTCGATGGACATTTTCACCCTTCTTGTGATGACAAGAAACCATTTGTAAATATTATTCAATAAAACTTTGCAAATATCATACATTATCCAAATAAAATTAAGCTCATTCAAATTAATCAAATAATTTTGTAACCAATCTTTCCTGAGAAGTATCAAACCTTATAAGTTAACCTAAACTCAGGATTCAGATTACATGCTTAAATCTCTAAAAATGAACGAAGATATTAAAAGCTATCATTTTGTGAATGCTGAGGCCTATGCTAACGTCCCAGATGCTGACATCATTAAAAGGGTGTTATCGGGGCAGAAGCAATTATTCGAGGTTCTAATGAGAAGATATAATCAGCGCCTGTACAGAGTACAACGCTCCTATCTTTCTGATGAAGAATCGTTAAAAGATACCCTTCAAACAACCTATATCAAGGTTTTTGAAAATCTAAGTTCTTTTCGTGGAGACGCTCTTTTTTCCACATGGATAACACGAATTGCTATTAACGAGGCCCTAAGATATCTCAACAAGAAAAACCGAATTTCTAAACTTCATCTGATAGAGGAGAAACGATTAATGACCGAGGATAAAAATGAATTGTTTGAAACACCCGAAGAAGAAGCCATACAAAACGATTATAAGAAATTGCTCGAAAGCGTAGTGGAGAAACTACCTCCCAAATATCGTAGCGTATATATAATGAGAGAAATTGAAAACATGGATACCAGAGAAACCGCTGAGTGTCTCGATATCACAGAATCGAACGTGAAGGTTCGGCTGCATCGGGGTAAACAAATGATTAGTGAGCTCCTAAATCATAATCTATCCGATGTTGAAATATTTGATTTTCTCGGCCCAAGATGCGACGTGATCGTCTATTCAGTAATGAAGAGCATCGAAGCGATTTAATCTCACTTATATTCTCAATTGTTTATCGGCACAGCGATTTTCAAAAACCCACGCACTCATCAGGCAGTAATTAACCCTTTTAGATTCTTGCCCAAACGCGTTTATGAAGACAAACGGGTAGCCTTTCGGGTAAATATGTGAAAATGATGCCGGAATGAGCCTGCCTCCCGCTTATTTGTTTCCATCATCCCACCTAACAATACAAAGATAAAACGACCATTGTATTCTGAGAGTTAAGCTTTTTAGAATTCCTTCCAATTACTCCTGCCGACTAACTTAGGCCCTCGCTACTTTAGCCTGTTGAACCCTGGTTTCCTTGATTAATGGAATGCTTGATGAAAGGGTGACAATCAAGTGTATTTGCACCCGCTTATTATTCGATGTGGTGAGGTTTTGCTATAAAAACCATCTTGCTTAGGACAACCTATTTCAACATAAAAAAGCCCCAGGCTGTATCACAACTTGGGGCTTCCTATATCTAACGGATTGCGTTAGTTACCACGCAAGGGGTTTCATGGGAGATACTTCGTGGACTGTCATTTTGGTTTCACTACATTAATCTGGCCTTTCATTACAGGATGTAAGGGGTCACATTAAATTTACGGGGATTAAGCAAATAATTTCTCCAATCTAAACAGGAAAAAAGTTGTGTCCGTTACTCCTCTTAAATTCGCTCTAAATAGTTTGATTTTTGCATTAAATGATTCCGCATTAGCATTTGTA
>JBDNFJ010000421.1:0-2006 GCA_041689895.1 Gracilimonas sp.
AAAATAGAAGCCAAGCTGTTAGAAGATCCCCAAGTAATTTCGGTTGACAACGGCCGCACCGATCCTACTCCTGAGCTCCATTTTTATGCCGACCGAGAACGACTGGGACTTTTAGGTACTAATCTAAATACTATTGCCAGCGCCTTAAGAACCCAAACTTTAGGCAATCAAGCGGGGTATTATATTTCTGAAGGAAGGGAAATCCCTATCGAAGTGCGAACTCAGAAAGGAGCACTCACCAATCGCGAAGACTTATTTGATTTAGAAGTGCTGCAAGTAGGCGATCAACGTATTCCAATTGCCGCCGTTGGTACGTTTGTTCCCACTGAAGGGGTGGACTCATTTTCGCGCCGAAACCGAGAAACCTTGTTGGATGTCAACATTCAGGTGCAGGGAAATGCGCTGGACTATGAGCCGGTGATCCGCACCTTCCTCCAAAACGAAGTCGTGTTGCCCGAAGGGTATCGGTATGAATTTACCGGAGCCACACGCGAAACGCAGCAAGGTCAATCTGAATTCGGTTATGCTCTACTTGCCGCCCTCATTCTCATGTTTATGATTATGGCCTCCCTTTTTGAGAATTTTCGAGATCCTTTTGTGATTTGGCTGTGTATTCCGCTGGCCATGTTCGGCGCTTTGGCTTACTTATTTATTATTGGTGACCCACTAAGCACCACGGCACAAATCGGGATATTTATGCTGGTGGGTATCATCGTAAACAACGGAATTGTGCTGGTTGATTATATGCACCTATACACTAAAGGCGTGGAATATGATTTGTTAAACAGAAATTCGGTACGCTGGCAAAATATTTTCATTCCTGTTTTCTTTTGGAAAGAAAAACCCACGGTGAAAGATTCGGAATTGCTTAAACATATAACTGAAGCATGCCGACGACGTATGCGCCCGATCTTACTCACCGCCATCACCACTATCTGCTCTATGATTCCGCTTTCTTTGGAATTGGGTTCCGGATCAGAAACTTGGTCGCCCTTAGCTAAAGCCGTAATCGGTGGATTGTTATTTGGATCGGTACTCACACTTTTCATCACCCCCGTGCTTTCCGTGTCGATAAGTATGACCATCGAATGGTTTAAAGAATTATTTTCAGGAAACAAATCCGAAGTTACTACGTCATAATAACAACCGGCAGGCTATTGGTCGGCAACAATAAATTTGCATAAAAACAGTACGAGTATTTGGAATTTGGAACTTGATAGCGCTATACTTGTTTTATATAACAAAAAGGAGAAAAGTTATGAGTAGATCATCAGATTTTGTATCAGGAATACTTTCAGGGGCTCTTGTTGGGGCGGCATTTGCATTACTTTATGCCCCCGATACAGGGAAAAATACACGCGATCGCCTATCGTACAAACTCAGTAATTATTATGATGAGCTAAACGACCTCATCGATCAACTTAGAGAAGAAAAAGAATTCTTGGTTTCGGAAGCCAAAGAGAAAGGCGACAAAGTGGTATTAGATGCCAAAAACAAAGCCGAAGATTTAATCAAAGAAGCCGAAGACCTATTGGAATCTATCGAAACAGCTAAGAAAAAAGCTTGATTTTTAAGACTTCTTGAAGGCTTAAGCACGAAAATTTTGCGGAGGTTTCTATTCTTTTATCATCAAAGCTCCTCATTGTTTTATGTGGAGTTTTTTGTATTAGCACCTTCCTTGTCCTGCTTGCCGCTTGCATATTAGTTTCTGTTTGGGTAAATCACCACTCGCCCTATTGATTCTCAAAAATCCAGCTTATGCCCGAACTCCAAAATATCATCAATCTAAGACGCACCCTGCATCGCTATCCTGAATTGTCTAATAAGGAGTTTGAAACTTCTAAGCGCATCTCTGCTTTTATGCAGAAACTGGATCCTGATGAAGAAATCTCAATCTCTAAAACCGGTAAAGCTTTTGTGTTTGCCGGAAAAGAGCCGGGTGAAACCATTGTATTTCGGTGCGAGCTGGATGCACTCCCTATACAGGAAAAATCCCCCAATTTGGC
>JBDNFJ010000422.1:0-28021 GCA_041689895.1 Gracilimonas sp.
TATCACAAAGTTCTATGACTTCTTTTATATCAAAGTGCTTTATAAGTTCATCAGGTAAAACATGAGATATTAATGCTGAATTCATTGAGGTTTTTAGCAGGTAAATATAGTCAAATCCCCATAAAATTCACATGACCCTCGCTTTTACAGGAGGCGGATTCAACGCCGGATTACGGGATTTGGCACGTTTTGGGGAATTGATACGAAACAAAGGTCATTGGAATGGGGAACAATTATTCCCCGAACAAGCCGTGTTGGATATTGAAAAGGGTGGAAATAAAGAGGCTTTTGCAAAATCAGGACACCCGGGACTTAAAGGTTGGTCATACCGAAATATGTGGTGGATGACAGAAAATGCAGACGGCGCTTTTGCCGCTCGTGGAGTTCATGGACAGACCATCTACATTGACCCAACGGCCGAAATGGTTATTGTGCGGCTGGCCTCGCATCCCATCGCCGCCAATGCTGCAAATGATGCTTATTCACTTCCCGCTTATCAGGCCGTTGCGGATTATTTGATGATGAAGAAATAACGACGAAAAGGTGAAAACACAACAAAAGAACAAAGAAATTCTACTGGCGGAGCGACCTATAGGCGTTCCCCCAAAAAGCACCTTTCGTCTAAATAATATTGAAATGCCCACCATTAAGGAAGGTCAGGTTTTGCTCAAAAGCCTGTATGTGTCTGTTGATCCCGGAATGCGGGGCTTTATGGATGAAGGTGCCGATGATGCTGTCGGGCAAAAATTTGAGCTAAACCAACCTATCACCAGTAGAACCGTGGCTCAGGTTATTGAAAGCAAAAATGATGATTTTCCAAAAGGCACCATCGTTCATGGCCGTATGGCATGGCAAAAATACCTCGCAATGGACACCAATAAACTTGAGAAAGTAGATCCTGATTTGGCACCAATCGCCACTGCTGTTAGTATTTTAGGGGTAACAGGACTGGCTGCTTATTTTGGCATGAACAAAATCGGGAAACCCCAAAAAGATGAAACGGTTGTGGTTTCAGGTGCGGCCGGTGCGGTAGGTAGCATTGCGGCGCAAATAGCCAAACTAAATGGATGTAGAGTAGTGGGAATTGCGGGTTCTGATAAGAAAGGGGACTATCTGGAGAAGGAGCTCGGAATCGACACAGGAATCAATTATAAAGAAACCAGCGATATGAATCAGGCTATAAAAGAAGCCTGTCCTGATGGAGTAGATGTGTTTTTTGATAACGTGGGTGGCGAATTATTTGATGCTGTTTTTGAAAACATCAATAAAAATGCACGCATTGTGCTATGTGGCCAAATTGCAGAATACAATGAGACGAATCCACCTATAGGCCCCAGACCACAACATGCGCTTATAAAGAAAAGTGCTCGCATGGAAGGATTCGTGGTCTTTGATTTTAAAGATGAATTTGCTGAGGCTAAAAAGCAGTTAGCAGAATGGTATAATGCCGGAAAATTAAAATATCGGGAAAACCTGATTGATGGTTTTGAAAATATTCCTTCGGCATTTATCGGTCTATTCTCAGGTGAGAACATAGGTAAGCAGATGGTTAAAGTAGCAGAGATGGAATGAAATCAACATCCTCGAAATTATGAAGACGGTAGTAGATTATTTAGTAATAAAGAAATAGAGCTTTAAAAGAGTTTAACTTAAAAAAGTACCTATGGAATTTTCAAAATTATTCGATTTATCAGGAAAAACAGCCATTGTAACCGGTGGCGCAAACGGGATTGGGAAAGCAACCGCTATGCTTTTAGCCAAAGCCGGAGCTAATATCGATATTGGCGATTTTAATCTGGAAGATGCAGAGAAAACATCCCTCGAAATTCAAGCTTTGGGTGTACAAGCAAAGGCCGTTTCCTGCAATGTTCTCAAGGACGAGGATTTAGTTCACTTGGTAGAAACTACCGTCAAGGTTTTTGGTGGCGTTCACATCCTGATTAATAATGCTGGTGGTGGTGGTGGCGGACGTGAGAACCCATTCAAAATATCGGTAGATGATTTTAAGCGTGATTTCGATTTGAATGTATTTAGCGCGTGGCGATTGTGCCAATTATGTGTTCCTCACATGAAAAAAGCTGGCTATGGCTCCATTGTCAATACCACTTCCATGTCGAGCGTGAATAAGAGTCCTAACATGAGCGGTTATGCGTCTTCGAAAGCAGCTGTCAATCACATGGCTGCAAATCTCGCACACGACTTTGGACCGGAAGTACGCATCAATTCCGTAGGCCCCGGGGCAACAAGAACGGCCGCTTTAGAAACGGTTCTAACACCTGAAATTGAAGAAAAGATGTTAGCCCATACTCCAATTAAGCGACTGGGAACAGCCGATGACATTGCCGGAGCCATGCTATATTTTGCATCTCCAATATCAGAATGGGTAAGTGGACAAACTATTTTCGTGAACGGCGGTGGAGTTCAAACGTTGGATTAGATTGGCCAATAATTCACCCTTCCGATGGTGTAATCACATGGATCGAAATGAATTAAAGAAGCATGAGTTTTATATGCGAAAGTGCATAGAGCTTGCAAAAATTGCCCGGAAAAGGGGTGATAATCCCGTGGGCTCCATAATCGTCCGTGAAGATGAAATAGTTGGGGAAGGAATTGAAGCGAACAAAACGCAGAACGATATTACTTTCCATGCAGAAATTGTGGCTATTCGAAATGCCACTAAGTTTTTGAATACACAAGACCTTTCCGACACCATCTTATACACCACGCATGAGCCTTGTATTATGTGCTCATACGTGATTCGCCACAGCCACATTCAAACCATTGTAAGTGGACTTTCAACCGGAGAGTTCGGTGGTTATAGCTCAAAATATCCTCTGCTTTTGGATGATACCATCACTAAATGGGGTGATCCGCCTACCCTTATTAACGGCATTTTGGAAAAGGAATGTGGGGAATTGAGTAGCTAATTTTAGGAAGCTTTTTTTATTATTAACTAATCCGCTTTTCCTGGTTCCGCACCGTTTATAAATTGGATTTGGAATTTTGGTTCTTTTCCCAATAAAAGAGCAAAAGAAAATTTTTAGTCGAACAGGCACTTTTACATCTTTTCATCCTGCCTTTTCTATGTAAACTGAGGACTTATTTTAATATTCAATCCGAAGTCCTCATGTTTACAACGTCATGTGTAGGAATTGTCTTCATCAAAAGAATTCTCCAGTTGAAGAATGTTTTTACTTTTTATACGCTACCCAACTCCAATATAAAAACCCATCCATGAACCGAAACTCGATTATGCCGAATTTTAGAACAAAGGATCTGCGATCAAACCCAAAAAATCCAACCTTTGAAGGGCTTAAGTATTTCTTAATTGTCGTACTAGCAGTATGGCCAATGGCTTATAGTTCAGCGCAGGAAATAACGCCTGCTTTCAACTACACGGTTTCTATCTCTCAGCCAGCCAGTTATGCTTATGAAGTTGAGCTTCAAACCTCAGGGTGGGCAAAAGATACTGTGCAGTTTAAAATGCCTCGATGGATGCCCGGCTATTATCAAATAATGGATTATTCTAAGCAAATTGACTCGATATGGGCAAAAGATAGTCAGGGTCTTCAAATCCCTTTAAAGAAAATAAATGGCAGTACGTGGGAAATTTCAGGTATCAAAAACAAAGCGTTTAGCATTGGATATCATATTAAAACAGCGCAGCAATTTGTGGCCAACAGTTATATCGACAGTCAGCATGCGTACATTATTCCTGCGGCTTCCTTTTTATATGTTGATGGATTTATTGACACGCCCGTAACGGTAAAAATTAATGCTATGCCTGGCTGGCATAAAATTGCTACGGGATTAGAAAATGCAGAAGGGAAATCCAATCTATTTCTCGCCCCAAACTTTGATGTATTATTTGACAGTCCCTTCCTAATTGGGAATTTGGAGGAGCTCCCTTCCTTTTATATTGAAGGTATTGAACATCGATTTATCGGCTATAATATTGGGGATTTTGATAAAGCAGCTTTCATGCAAAAGTTACAATCGGTTGTTAAAGCGGGAGTTAATATTATCGGAGACATCCCGTACAAACGATACACTTTTATAGCTATTGGGCCGGGCAGAGGCGGTATTGAGCATTTGAATAATACCACCGTGAGTTTTGATGGAAATCAGTTGAACTCTGAAAAAGGAATGAACAAAATGATGAATTTTTTAGCCCACGAGTATTTTCATCATTACAACGTAAAGCGTATCAGACCGATTGAAGTTGGCCCGTTTGATTATGAAAAGGGAAGCAAATCGAACCTGCTTTGGATAAGTGAAGGACTCTCTGTTTACTATGAATATCTGATGGTAAAAAGAGCCGGTTTAGCCAGTGATAAGATCTTCTTTCAGAATTTTGAGAATAATATCAACAACTTTGAAAACAATCCCGGACGGTTGCATCAATCTTTAGTTCAGGCAAGCTTTAATACGTGGAATGATGGTCCGCTTGGCGGCCAAGGGAAAGAGAACCGGCAATCTATTTCATACTATGAAAAAGGCCCGCTTGTAGGGCTTCTTCTCGATTTCAGCATCCGAAATGCTACTCAAAATGAAAAGTCACTGGATGATGTAATGCGATTTCTATATTGGGAATATTACAAGAATAAGCAGCGTGGATTTTCGGATGCTGAGTTTCAACAAGCGTGTGAGACTATAGCGGGAACCTCGTTAAAAACCCTATTTGAATATGTATATACCACCAAAGAAATGGATTATAATAAGTATCTGAATTACGGCGGTTTAGCTTTGAGCTCCAAAATAAATGATCAACAAAAAAAGGAATTTACCTTAGCTAAAATAGATCATCCAAATGCTTTACAATTAGAAATCCTGAACTCGTGGTTAGGGAAATAAAGCCGATAATAAATATATGAGTCGGTGGCCATCAGCGTTTTTCACACGAATGGCACACCGTTTACTCTGGACAGTTATTTATTTAGCCCCGCATCTTCTTTATGATCGCAAATCTGTTACTTAATCAACGTCATTTTTTTGGTTATTAGCGAAGATCCTACTTTTAATCTATAGATATACAAACCGCTTGCAAAATTGCTGGCATCAAATCTTACGGTGTATTTACCCGCATTCTGTCGGTTGTTTATGAGTCGAGAAACCACTCGTCCATTTATATCATACACGGTTAAGGTGACGTCCGCGGTATGTGGAACACTGTACCCAATGGTAGTGCTTGGATTAAATGGGTTCGGATAATTCTGATCTAATTCTACAATGCTTGGAAGCTCTAATTCTTGTTCATTTGATACCAAACTCTTATCAACCACAAATTCTTCTTCTTTAGCAAACATTGAGCCTGCAAAAGCATTGTCAATAGCCTGAACTTGCCAGTAATATGTTCCGTTTTCAAGATGATTGAGATTTATTTCCGTATTAGAGCCAGCGTTTCCATCAGCAAGAATACTTAGTTTACCTGTAGAAATGTTCGCATTTGCTGAAATCACATCAGAAGCTCCTGAACTACGACCAACACGCACATTATAAGTAAGCGCTATAAATGGCGTTTGTACATCGGTTGAATGGTTCCAGCTCACTTTTACCGTATCAGCAGAAACTGAAGTTATCAGGTTTGTTGGTACTGTTGGGGCAGTATTTCTAACCTGTGTTGTATTTACCAATACTTTTGATTGATTTCCCTGGCCAGATGAGCCAGTAACAATGATATCGAGATCGCCATCACCATCGTAATCTGCCCAAACTACCGAGCCTGCTATTCCAAGGTTTAGCTCTTCTTTTTTAATTGAGTCTCTGTTGTTTTTAAGAATCGATGCCTCAGTTCCTGTGCTTATTAACACATCTGAATCTCCATCGTTATCGTAATCACCAATGGAAGCTATGACCCTCGATTTAGCTTCTGAGGTGCTTTTTTCTGGCGGATTGGTAAAGGAATAGAAAAGTGAAAATACTCCATTTGTATTCGTATATAATCCAGTAAAAATAGAAGTACCAGTTGTATTCTTGTACCCACTAATTAGAATATCGCTATCACCGTCCAAATCAAAATCGCTCCAACCTACTGCGCCATTAATAATTCCAGGGATATTCGACTCTAATAAAGTAAATACGGTATTAGAGTTGTTAGTGTACACATTGGTTACAATTTCGTCTTGCGCATTTAGTCCAGAAATCAACAAATCGGGACGCCCATCCCCATTTAAATCTCCCCAAGCAGCTGCAGCTTTTGTTAAGCCTTCAAACGCAATATCTGTTGGCTTGTACGCTCCACTTCCAAGATTTTCAATGAGTACTGTTTGAAGGCCAACACCCGTATCACCGGCAACAAGCAAGTCTAAATCTCCGTCCAAATCGAAATCGACAGGGGAAATTAATCCATCGCCAAGGCCGGGTAGTTCTAATCCACTATCTTGAAAAACTCCTCCGCCTTGAATATAAACTTTGGTAATAGCTCCGTCTTTCGATTGTCCTGTATAAATAAGATCAAGCTGACCGTCTTTATTAATATCGAACCAGAAGGCCTGGCTATTAATTACGCCTATAAACGTGTTTGTTGATTTCATGAACGTACCATCTCCTTTATTCAAATAAAGCAGCATTTGAGGATCGCTTTCTGCGTCAGTTTGTCCCGTAAGCAATACATCCATATCACCATCACCATCTACATCTCCCCATAAAACCGTACCATTTATTAGGCTTGGAAGTTCTAAATTTTCTTCTACATAAGAGTTTATTGGTCTTGCTGTAATTTTTTGAGGCCAGCTACTTTGTTTACCAAATCGATTTACCGCAAACACGTAGAATTGATACAATTCCCCATTTTCTAACCCTCCAATAACAAGGGTGGTGTCATTTACGCTTCTAAGCGTATCTTTTGGTGTAATTTGTTGCGCATCTTTTCCTGAATACACGTAATAATAATCGAAATATGTGGAATCGTTTGGTGCCCACGTTAATTGAATTACACCATCACCCAGTACTGCTTTTACATTAGTTGGTTGATCTGGTGTAGGAGTAAGAAAACCAACTAGCTCATTAGAAAATACACTTTCCTGTCCATCTTCATTTACCACTGTTACCGCAAATGTATACTCTTGAAGCAAAGTCAAATCGGGTACTGCTTTTGCTGTATCCTGAGTGAATTGCTGCCCTTCCCTTGTAGAGTCCACCAAAGAAAATTCTTCGTCTAACGTTTTCATATACAGATTGTATCTCAGGAAATTCTCACTCGTGCTTTGATTCCAATATGGTGCCAAACTATTTATAAGATATCCATCTTCAATTTTTATCAATGTAACCGCTTCTGGTGGGCCTGCTGGTTCTGCCGCTTTAGCTTTAATAGTAAAGCCTACGGGTTCCAAACCTTCTACTGAGGCACTGATAAGGTAATCCCCTTCTAAATCTCCAGAACTGAAATATACCTCTACCTCACCCGCTGTATTCGTTAATACGGTATTAGAACTCAAGCTAAAATCTTTGGATCCTTCCGGTCCACTTTGTACAGTAAAGGAAACTTCAACTCCAGCCACAGGAATATTTTCCTCACCCGTAACTCTCACTTTCAGCGCTAATGGTGCCGCAGTGTTAGGAAGAACTGTTTGCAAATTTCCTGCCATTGCCTGTAACAACGTGGGTATTATTGGGGCTACTTCTTCAAACTGATTAGAACCACCTGACTGATATTTGTATGCAAAGCTAAATTCTGATCCAAATTTATCGGGAACTTCTGTAATCTCCATGGCTGCATAATGGCCTTCACTTGTATATACTCCCCAAACTTGCCCAACTGAAATCGGCATTCCTCCAGTGCCATTGGCCCAACTCCAACTAACACCTGTCCATGGCTCCGTATTTGTCCATACAGGAATTTCTGCTACGGCGGCTAAATTTTCAGCAGTGAGCAAAATAATCCTACTTCCTTCAATTTGAGAAGCGCCTTCATCACCAAAGTTTACGCCCTCATTACTGGTTCCTTTTATGTCGGCTACAAAGGTATCATTTCGTTCTACAATTGAAGTCATTTGTTCAGAAAAATCGAAATACTGCCACGAGCCCTCGATTTTTTTAAGCGTAGCTGTACCAGATAAAATGTCTCCCATAACCCCAATTGCAGGTATTGTAACAGACATTGGGCCTGCCATTAATTCACTTTCATTTTTAAAACGATCTACACTAGCTACCCAGTAATAATAGGTTTCTTCAGCAGCCACCGTTTCATCCAAATACTCTGAAGCTTCCGTTAGGGTAAGTTGAGCTGCATTTGCAGGATTATCATCTAGAGATCTCATAATTCTGTATTCTGATGCTCCTTGAGCTTTATCCCAAGAAAGCTGAACACCCGCAATAACCCCGCTAGCTGTAAAGTTTAGTGGAGCTTCAACAAGTAACCCAGTTGCATTAAATACTACAGAATCGACTTCAGGATAATCTGCTAAAAATGCTTTAACTGTATAGTCACCTACTTTATCACCTATGGAGTATTTCATGTAGGCTCTGTTGTTGAATGTTCCCGCAATATTTGTTTGAATTCCATCAGGAGTAAAAAACTTCCCAGATGCAGCACCATCTGGTTTTCCAATCTCCTCAAAAGTGACGTCAATTCCATTCATAGGTTCACCTATTTTGTCCATGATAATAATCTCGAAGGATGTTGAAATGGTATCGCCTAAAAATTCAGTCTGATTTTGTCCGCCTGAAATTATTAAGGTTTTAGGTACAGGACCTGTCACTTTTTCTTTTGCGGTTGCTGAAAATACTACAAACTTGGTGGTATCAGACTCCAGCATTGCTTTGAATTCGTACGTGCCGGCCATGTTGCCTAAAGTGACACTCGCTTCCGCAATTCCCAATTCATTGGTTACGGCAGAAGCTGTAATTGTTGCTGAAATGGTAGTTGCTGTGGGTTGGGTGAGCACGCTAAAAAGAACGGATTCGTTTGCTAACGCAGATTGATTTTCATCGTTAACCTTAACAACGAAATTATTAGTTAAGGCTTCTTCTACAAAAGCAGTTTGTCCATTACCACCAGCATCATTTATATACTTTTTAGCACTTGGTATTTGGTCAAAGTTAGTTTTTGCAAAGGTTCTACTTCCATCAGGTTGATATTTTTAATTGAAAGTAAAGCTATTACCGAATTCCCCATCAGGTAATCCTGTAATCTGCATAACCGCATAATTTCCTTCACGCGTAAATACTGCCCAAAGTTGCCCAATTGCGATTGGCAACCCTTTAGTACCATTCGTGAAATCGTAGGACACACTAACCCATGGCGCAGTATCGGTTCTCTCGGGTACTGATTCTACCGTATTAATATCATCCCCTTCTAATAATAGAAATCTACGACCAGTGGCAGATAGCGAGGTATTGCCTTCATTCCCAAAATTTACACCCTCATTACTTACAAATACAAAATCTGGTTTGTATCTACCGCCGTCGTTGATTTCCCCTACGCTTTGGGTAGAAAAATCATAGCCAGTTTCCCATGAGCTTGTTTCGGATCCATTCACTTGTGCAAGAACCGCATTGGGGAAAGTAGTACCCCCTTCACTCATATACTTATATTTGAAAACAAAACTATCTCCGTAATTTCCTCCAGGTAATTCAGTTATTTCCATAACTGCATACTTGCCTTCACTTGTGTACACCACCCAAAGTTGACCTACAGAAATTGGAGCTCCTTTGGTTCCATAGCTAAAATCCCAACTGGTATCTACCCATGGGGCATTTCCATCCCAAACAGGAACAGAAGCAACTGAATCAATATATCCTGTTCCAAGTAACAAAATTTGTCTATCCGGAATGAGGCTATTAAACTCTTTTCCAAAATTCACACCTTCGTTTCTACTGCCTATAATATCGGCCGTATATGTTGCCGTATCTTCATTTGAAAATGCTTTTTGAGCAGTAAAATCATAGTATTGCCAATCATAGGATATCATCTTTAGGGTATCCACCCCTGTTACTTCTTGTGCAAAAACCTGTGTTTGCGAAATCATGCCAATTAAAGCACATAATCCCAGTGCAAATCCAAAACCTTTATTTATACTTTTATACATACCCACTCCTTACCTGTTTAGTTAGCCTATTATTCGAGTTGATAAGTAGCATAACTTTCTTTTATCGCACCATACCCTATTTAGAGTATTTTTAACCGTGCTTGAAATACGGTTCAGTAAGTTGGTTTTGCACGGTAGGCTTTATTTTGGGGAAAGGAGCCCAGAAAACACTTCCTCAATCATAAGTCCCTTTTGAGCCTGAATGAATTAATCATTCATACAGCATTATTTTACCCTATTCAATTACATTGGAATCGGTATTAGGCCTCTGCATAATAATTTTCTACTGGTTTTGCAGATTTAAGATTGAGGTTCCAAAAGGAATAGACACCAGATAAGGAAAGCACGGGCACACAACTCGCTAAAAATCGATTTTATACTTCTTCACCACATCAGAATACTTCTGGCGGTTGAATGATTTGAGATATGCATGCCCATTCTTTACTTCCATAAGTTCTTTCTGTCGGCTTAGATTTATAGTGCCAATCACTTCACCTGTTGGCTTTAATATATACCAAGTAAATTTTTCGGGGTCTTGGGTTATGGTGGCAATCCATAGTCGGTCTTCATCGTCAATCAGCATGTGTGCAGCAGCCGGCCAGGTTCCCGGAAGATTGGCTCCACGAACTGCTCTTCGTTCATCTACATTGGTGAAAAGGCTTAACACATCCGTTTCCAAAAGACGCTTATTTTCGAAGGGATAGTGATATGCTTTTAGATACGCTCCGTCGGAATCAAATATCTTGATCAACAAAGTCTCCGTATTCATCACATAAATATTTCCCTTTGAGTCGGTGGCCATTACCACTTCACGCTCGTAAGGCATCATCATATACACCGATTTATTTGGATTTTTATCTACGTATAAGCTTTTATTTTTATGCTCAAATAGCTGGTCTGATACTATCTGTCCGGCTGGATTCATCCGATAATAATAAAGTACCCGATCATCAGGGGCATTCACTATTTGATAAGCCACCAAATAATTACCATCATTCATCACGTCTATGGAATAAGGAAGAACCTGTTGGTTTGAATTTGCTTGGAATAGGGCTTTAGGAGGATCGAGTTCAGTAGCATTTATCAACTCATAATCTTCCAACGAAAAAGAATACATACGATATAAATTCTGATCATACACGTACAGGCGTCCATTATAAATGGTGATAGTTTTGGGATTTTGTAACACCTGTGGGCCTTTCCCAAATTTACTTATTGGTATGAGGGATGATTTACAGGGATCATAAACCTCCATTCTCTTCTTAAAAACATTCACCAAATAGATCTTTCCGGATTCATCAACGGCCACATCGCCAATGTTATTTGTTGATGCATAAGAGCCCACATGTAAATTGGAATCTTCAATGAAGGCAAGTGGCTTCGCGCCTTTCAAATCAAATTCATGGAGATTATCCAGCTTCGTAAAAGCCTCTTGCTTTTTCTCACACGAAATGAATAACAATAGCGGTAAAAGAATGAGTTGTTTAGCCTGAATGAATTTCATTTCCTAAGCTAATGAAATCAAAACTATTTATATAGTAGCATGTTGAGTATTTGTTGATTTCACCCTACGCTGAAAGTTATGGTACCCGGCGTATCTTTTCTTCAATTTCCGGTTAACATCTTCCTTTAAATGAGTTACTTTTAACTCATGGTTCAAGAATTAAAAATTGATGCTACATTATCCCTCTCGTTGCCCGTTATTGATGTCCGCTCGCCGGGCGAGTTTCAGAAAGGACACATTCCCAACGCGATAAACATTCCACTTTTTTCAAACGATGAGCGAGCGCATGTGGGCACCGTGTATAAGCAGGATTCTCGGGAGTCCGCAAAGGTATTAGGACTCAAATATGTAACTCCCAAACTGGATGGTTTCATAACTGATTCTCTAAAAGTGGCTCCTGATAGAGAAGTAATCGTTCATTGCTGGCGGGGAGGAATGCGTAGCCACTCTTTTGCCCAGCACTTGACTGAAAACGGATTTCAGCAAACGAAAATAATTTTAGGTGGTTACAAAGCTTATCGCAATCACGTGCTGGATTCCTTGGCCGCTCCAGCCAATCTCTTTGTGCTGGGAGGATATACCGGAAGTGGAAAGACCTATATTTTACAGGAACTTGAAAAGTTGGGCGAGCAAATTATCGACCTCGAAGGGCTGGCAAATCACCGCGGCTCTGCTTTTGGGGGGCTGGGCCAAGGGGAGCAACCAACCACCGAGCAGTTCGAGAATAACCTATATCAGGCTTGGAGAACACTGGACCTGAGCCAACCTATTTGGATAGAGGATGAAAGCCGAAATATAGGAAAAGCCAACTTGCCAAAACCTCTGTACGATCAAATGCGAGACGCTGAGCTGTATTTTATAGATATCTCGAAAGTTGAACGGGCTAAACACTTGGTTACAGAATATGCCATGTGTAAGAATCAGTTATTAGCAGATTCTATCCATAGGATTTCAAAACGTTTAGGTGGTTTAAATGAAAAAAATGCGCTCCAATATCTGAAAAATGAAAATTATTATGAGGTCGCTTTAATTGCGTTGCAGTACTACGACAAATCGTACCTCAAAGGAATGAAAAGGAGGGATCAGGACAAAGTGATACATATCCCGTTTAGTTCAACCCAGCATCATGAAAATGCCTTAGCGCTAAGAAAACAATTTATTTATGAATGAAATTAAACTAACGCAATACAGTCATGGCGCTGGTTGTGGCTGCAAAATCTCTCCCAAAGTATTATCCAAAATACTGGAAACAAGTTCTGTAATACCGAATAATCCCCATTTATTGGTGGGGAACGATAGCAGAGACGATGCCGCTGTTTTTGATCTTGGAGATGGCACGGCCATCATTAGCACTACCGATTTTTTTATGCCTATTGTGGATGATCCGTTCACCTTTGGAAAAATAGCAGCGGCAAATGCTATCAGTGACGTGTATGCTATGGGGGGAACTCCATTATTAAGCATCGCTATTTTGGGATGGCCGATTGATAAGCTGTCGGCCGAAGTGGCTCAGCAAGTACTTGAAGGCGGTCGCCAAGCTTGCTTAGAAGCAGGAATTCCGTTATCCGGCGGACATAGTATTGATAGTCCGGAGCCTATTTTCGGCTTAGCCGTAACGGGACGTGTGGATATAAAAAAGCTTAAGCGAAATGATTCCGCAACGGCTGGTTGTAAGCTCTATTTAACAAAACCATTGGGTGTCGGCATTTTTACTACCGCACAAAAGCAGGCGAAACTTCTCCCCGAACACCAACACATCGCACCCGATTCGATGGCTCAGCTGAACAAAATTGGGGAAGAACTGGCAGAAATAGAAGGCATCACAGCTATGACCGATGTCACGGGTTTTGGGTTGTTAGGTCATCTTTCAGAAATGTGCGAGGGCAGTAATCTATCCGCCAACATTGAATTTGATAAAATCCCGGTTTTTAAAGAAGTGGACCAATATATAGCTCAAGGCTGCATCCCCGGCGGCACCCATCGGAATTGGGACAGCTACGGGCATCACATCCAGTTAAAAGAGGAAAGCAACAAAGCCGTTTTATGTGATCCCCAAACCAGTGGTGGACTTTTAATTGCGGTTAAGAAAGAAGCCACGGAAGAAGTAGAAGCATTATTGCAATCTCACAACATTGACCCGGTTTGTTTTGGAGAGCTACATAACCGGTCCGATAAATTAATTCAGGTAATTTGAAATCCGGTTGGTATTTGGAAACCTCCATATCAAAGTTTAGAGAAAAAAGGAGGTACTTATTCCAACAACAAATAACATCCGATTCTCTACTTTAAAATGGTACTTAAATGGGGAGGCGCTCAGAGAATTTCTGTTGGTTAGTGTTTTATACCTAAAACAATGAAAGTACTTCATAAATTAACTGCTCCACTCATCCGCCAACGCTTCAGCCTGCTCCATTACCAACTCCAATGCTTTCTTCTGTTCATCTGGAGGATATTTATACCTACGAAGCGTTCTTCGAACTAAGATCCTCAGCTTAGCTCTTACGCTCTCCCTTTTCTGCCAATCGACCGTTGTTGAATTACGAAGCTTTTCAGTGATCTCTACCGCTATCTTTTTCAAGATCTCATCTCCCATTTCTCGAACTGCACTTTCATTTTCGGCCAGGGCGTAGTAGAAGGCAACTTCATCATTGCTTAGACCTAGCTCATCTTCTTCTTTAATGGCCTGCTTAAAGTCTTTTGCCATCTCTATCAGTTCTTCAATCACTTGAGCGGTTTCAATAGCACGATTGTGATATTTCCGAAGGGTTTCCAGCAGTCTTTCGCTAAATTTCTTTTGCTGAACCACATTATTCTTGGTTCGAGATTTTATCTCGTCTTTAAGCAACTTCTCTAACAATTCTACTGCCAGATTTTTGTATTTCATGCGGCGGACATCCTCCAGAAACTCATCACTAAGCAATCCAATTTCCGGCTTATCTAGCCCGGCCATGCTGAATACGTCCTCTACTCCTTCCGCTACTACTGCATTGTCCAAAATCTGCTTGAGGATAGAGTTCTTTTCACGTTCACTTCTTTTGCGTTCAACTGCTGCAAATTTATTGATCGCTGCTTTGATGGAATTAAAGAAAGCAATTTCCTTTTCCAGCTCTATGACTTCATCCAACGTGTTACATAAAGATTCAGCTTTATTGAGAGACAGAACAGCATCCAAAAATCGTTTCTTTCCATTCTCAATTTCAAGGATATGATTAGCTGCTGGAATAATTAGGGTATGCGCTTCCGTTTCAAAGCCAGAATAATCAAATTCATGGAGCATGCCTCGAATTACATGAAGCTTTTCAAGTAGGATTTCATAGGCTTGTTCTGAACCCAATGTAGGGGCCCCTTTTCCTTTGGAGTCCGTGTATGTTTTTAGGGCTTCTTTTAATTCGTTGGCAATCCCGATGTAGTCAACGACCAATCCACCCTGCTTATCTCGGAATACGCGGTTCACGCGTGCAATCGCCTGCATCAGGTTATGACCACGCATGGGCTTATCGATATACATTGTATGGCAGCAAGGAGCATCAAAACCGGTAAGCCACATATCACAAACGATAACTATTTTAAATTCGTCACTAGGATCTTTGAAACGTTTTTCAAGGCGTTTCTTGGTTTTCTTAGGGTAGATATGCGGCTGCATTTTAGCAGGGTCAGATGCTGAACCAGTCATGATAATTTTGATCTGTCCTTTTTCCGGATCTTCGTCATCCCACTCAGGTCGTAATTCGGTTATGGCATTGTACAAATCTACACAAATTTCACGATTCATCCCCACCAGCATCGCCTTTCCTTCAATTGCAGACGTCCGCTTTTCGAAATGTTTTACAAGATCATTAGCTACCTGTGTGATTCGGGGTGATGAACCAACCAGTTTTGACAGGGTTGACCATTCACTTTTGGCCTTTTCCCGCTCCGACTCATCTTCATACTCTTCTACAACTTCTTCTACCTGATCGCTTAGTTCATCAATTTCAGCTCGATTTACATCCAACTTTGCCAGACGACTCTCATAATAAATGGGTACCGTGGCTCCGTCATCTACCGCATCCTGTATATCGTAAATACTCACATAATCACCGAATACCGCTCGGGTATCACGGTCTTCCATGGATACCGGCGTTCCGGTAAATCCAATAAATGTAGCATTGGGTAGCGCATCCCGCATGTGACGGGCATAGCCGTATTTATATTTTTCTTCTTTGGTATCGTATTTGGCCCTTAAGCCATATTGACTACGGTGTGCTTCATCTGAAATAACCACCAGGTTATGCCGCTCACTCAACGCCGGATGGCCCGCTTCATCACCGATAAGTGAAAACTTCTGAACCGTCGTAAAAAAGATTCCGCCTGATTCTCTGGATGAGATCTGTTCTCTTAGATCATCCCTGCTATCAGCCTGAATCGGAGTTTGCTTAAGTAAGTCCTGAGCGGAAGAAAAGGTTTGGAATAACTGCCCATCCAGATCATTACGATCGGTGACTACGACAATAGTCGGATTTTTCATCTCGGGTTGCTGCAATAGTTTTCCTGCGAAACATACCATGGAAATACTTTTCCCTGATCCCTGCGTATGCCAGATCACCCCGCCTTTTTTGGAACCGGGCTCAACGTCATCGGCATAAGTCGCTCGGGGCTCTTCCACCTGTCCTTCCGGTGTCTGTGCAGCCGTGATAACTGCTCTAACGGCTTCACGAACGGCATGGAACTGATGGTAGCCAGCGATCTTTTTTATGGCATGATCTCCGTCCTGCTCAAAGAGAATAAAATGCTGGATATAATCGAGAAACAGCTCAGGATTAAAAAAACCTTTGATTACCGTTTGAAGCTCAAACTCCAGTTTTGGCTTATCATCTTCGTTTTTAATGGCACGCCACGGCATATACCATTCGGTGTTGGACGTAAGGGACCCAACACGTGCATTGTATCCGTCACTGATAACATTGGCTACGTTATAGGCAAACAGATCGGGAATTTCATCTTTGTAGGTTTGGATTTGATTAAAGGCGGAATAGATATCCGTATCTTCGTTATCTGGATTTTTGAGCTCTATGACCGCAAGGGGAAGTCCGTTGATAAAAGCTACTAAGTCCGGTCGGCGGGGCTGTTTAGTCCCCTGAATGGTGTATTGATTGACGATTTTAAAACTATTGTTTTCTTTATTCCCAAAATCAATAATTCGTACCGGTTCGGGTTCTCTTTTGCCGTCCCTTTCAATTTCGATGGTTACCCCATCCAGCAGCATTTGGTGAAATAGCTTATTTCGCTTTAATTGGATCGGATGGGTAATCGTGCGAAGCTTATGGATCGCCTCATCCACTTCTTCCCGCTTCAAATGCGGGTTAATACGCTGAATGGCTTCCCTGAGCGGTTGTTCCAGCAACACCTGATGGTATGAATATCGTTGAGGGGTGTCACTATCTGGTGCTATATCTGGACCAAATACAGCCCTCCACCCATTTTCCGAAAACCATTGCAGGCCTAATTCTTCAAGCTCTGATTCGTTCATTATTCCTAATTATCTGTTTTGACTAAAGTAATGGAATTAGGAATAGTTTGCAGATCATTTTTTTGGTTTAATTTGACGTTTTAAATTTACTCTACCACTTCAGACTTTAATGGCCTCAGGTCCTTTTTTTCTGAAAGCGTATTTACATAATCTTCTACTTCATCAAGTTGGAGTACTTCTATCGACAAATCATCGCAACGATAACGGAAATCATCATACAGTTGAGTTCCTTCACCTTCCGTTGACTGATATTGCTTACCTCTCTTGTGAAGAACAAGGCTAAAATCGCCTCCTTTATCAATCTTTGATATGCTTCGAAATGCCTCAAAATAGGCATGAACTTTATCAATAATAGTCTTCTCCTTTAATGAGAAATCAATCCCAGCTGATCCAGTCATTTCACCGTTATAAGCTGCCAAATCAAGGTAGATCGATTTAAGTAAACGATACTTGCCATGTTCGGGTATTTCAGTACCTATGGTGACTTTCTCTTGTAATTCCTTTTCTTTTACCCAGCGCTCAAAGTTTTTGGTAATGATTTTTGCTCGTCCGTATTGTTTTTTGGTAACCGGTTTCGACAACGGTAAAAACTGGTTTTTCAACATCTCACTTTTACGCTCAAAATCAGAAGCACTGCCTTCATAATACAATTTGCGATCCTTCGATATTTGCAGGATTCCGTTCCAATAGCGTTCTATATAATTCCAAAATGAAGGATCATAAGCTTTGGATTTCCAGTTTCCGTCCGCTTCCTGTAACATATTAAGAACATCCTTTGAGTCAGACTTACTGGTGTGTGAAAAAATATTTTGCAATCTGGTTAATTCCCGTTGCCTAATCCAGTGAGTAGCCAATCGATTTTCTTCCTTATCGTACAGACACAGTCCCACCGCTATCCGTTCTCCAGACAGGGTATTGGGAACCCAATAAAAAATGCGGTAAGTGATTGCGTTATTCATAGTCTTTTCTACCAAAATTGAGATGCCCGATAAACAAGTCTTTTAGTTTTGATTTCCGATACATCAAATACTCAGTAATTGCTTTTTTCTCCTCGTCGGTAATTTGCCAGTTTTCAGGCAAAGTATTCAGGATTTTATTCAAAAACGTTTCATCTGTTCCTTCTATTTCCTCACAAAGTGAAACACCAATTTTTTCAAATTCTTTAGAATATAGTCTGAAATAGTAGTTAAAGTAGTCAGAGTTGATAATCAGATCTCCGACTTCTCCCGGTCGCACAAAATACTCTTTTTTCTCGGTTTCTGCTAAACGGGCAAGTGATTCCTGATTAAACATCGCAGAATGATCAATAGCATATAATTTCTGTTTTGAGACAATCATATTTAAATTTAAGAACTGCCGGTCACTGTTTTTGAGCCAGATATCCATGACTAAAATCTTTGCCAATTCAGTCGGATTGACCAGTTTTTCTTTTTTTCCTGTTTTTCCAGCATACATCTCATCCTTTAAATCATCCCTTGCTTGCAACCATCTTGAGCCGAAAACAATGTGTTCTTTAAACCGGCCTGTTAAAACGGATAGCTCATCCTGAAATTTCATTGGATTAAAATGAAGTAAATCGGCTTTTGGGATAGATA
This sequence comes from Gracilimonas sp., assembly GCA_041689895.1. Taxonomy (GTDB): domain Bacteria; phylum Bacteroidota; class Rhodothermia; order Balneolales; family Balneolaceae; genus Gracilimonas. The sequence goes on from JBDNFJ010000422.1 coordinate 18,637, forward strand.
CCTTAAAATGTCTGAACAATCGATAACAGATCAATTCCCTTGCCAGATTTGCAAACATGTTTCCACGAATATTATGCTTTATGAGGTACGCATTTTCATCCTCTGCCAGTACTTTGATGGGAACATCCCCAGTGTCCATGACTTCTAATACCGAAGTAACAGATATGTAATGTTTATTTGCTGCCAAATTAAAAGATTATTTCCATAGAGTATACGCCGCTCTTAGTATAAGTCAAATCTCACTCATAACTAACTACTCCTCATGCTTTTCAAAAGATTGACGAATCAGATACATAGCATATTCAATGTCATCAATGCTTGAGAGTCGATACTCAACGTTTCCATTCCCCCATCTACCCAAGTCTGTAATATCCTTGCACTGTTCTTTCGGATCTTCTATCTGATCAAAATCCATATTCAGTATTAACCGCAATTGCGTTTTTTGGGCAACTATATCGACAAAGTTAGTTGTATTCTTATAGGCTATATACAACTTACGAATCACTTCACTGACAGAAGAGTCCAAATCCAGTATTCTTTCCCTTATCTGCTCGAAAAGAAGCAGTGATTCTCCCTGCAGGTAGGTATGATCATCCAGTGTATATTCATGATCTTCTTTTGAATCTTCTTCTTTTTGGTAGTGAGCCAACTTTTCTTCAGATAGTTTGGGGTACTGCCAGATATTGGCAACTTTAGAAGCCAATTCTTCTGATCGCTCCAGTATAGCTTCATCATTCCATTCTGTTTTTGATGCCAAACTTCGGTTAAGTCGAATAGGACTATCCCTGAAACCACCTTCCATATCTCTCTTTACGGCAAAAGGGCGATCACTCAGTTCCGGATTATAGCCTGTAAGAGTTAGGTTCCCGATTGTGTGCAAGTACTTCTCGTGAATCAGCTCCCAATTTTTGCCAAGCGCTTCCTTCCATTCCTCACTCATTTTCTTGTTTTGAGGCATAATATGCTCGATTGTATACTCATCAACCTTCACCCGCTCTTTTCGATCATCATTCTCCAGCTTATCTAACAAGTACCCTCTGCTTCGGAAGTTATAGACATCCCGAACTTTCAACTCCTGCTCCAGTTCGCTGTTTGCAGGAAACCGTCGATAGGTTGTTTTCTTGATGAACGCAGCTTTTACCGAATTGAGGTAGTCGGTTTTAACGATGTCCTTACTAAAAGTCTGAAAGGTTTTGTTTAAGCTGTTTGTCGGAATACCACAAATCGCTCTTCGAAATACATACGACTCTATCATCCGTAGAATCTGAATAAAATCCTCTTTATCTAAAATTCCTTCTTTATAATCGATGTACAGCTCCAGGATAAATGGATAGGAAACATCAACCCTTAAGGTTTTAATATCCTGGAATGAATTCAGTAAATCAGCATCCGGTTCCTTAAGAAGCGCAAAGTTTGCATAGTAACCGCTATATGTATGGATCTCCTTTAGAAGTGACTCAATAGAAAAGCTTTGACCTTGTGAGTGGACATATTTTTTAAACTCTTCGTACACCTCTTTCACTTTAGGGATATCACCCGTTTTTAGAGTTAGAAAATCCCTCATAAAACTGTCAAAAAGAGAGGCATGGTCGTATCCAAACCGCAACTCCATGGGACGCCAATAATCTTCATATAATCGATTTTGTTCTTTGGTCTCCTCACCCATCAACACATAATTCCGAATCAAATCGGCCTGGGACAGATCAAGACCTGTGGAGTTCAAGCTTTCAAAAATAAGCTGTGGGTTGTCATGGCTGCGATCCAGCGCTATATCTACAATAATTAGCTTCTGAATCCCATGATAGAGGCTCTTCAAATCATATTTATCGGATGCCATTCTATCATAGAACAACCTGTAATTGTCCAGAAGCCGGGGTGATGGTGATTCACCGGGATCGAGATTCTTTAATACTTTTTTGAGTGTGGGATTGTCTCCTCTGGTAAGTACCAGTTTATAAAGCAAATCTCCCTCTTCATCGGAATTGAATAGAAAATAGTTTCTCAGCTTTTTACTGCTGATTCCAATATCAAGCTCCTGCTCTTCGATGACCTTTGCCAGGGCTGCAACAAGCAGCGTAATGGTTGTAAGGCGCTGCTGACCATCTATAACCAAGAGTTCAGGAACCGCTGTGACATTGTAAATGCCCTTTTCAATGTAAACAACAGAACCGATGAAATGCCCGGTGTTTTTATCATCTGAACCGATTCGGACAATATCGTCCCACAGTTTAATACACTGCTGACGTTTCCAGCTGTAGGTACGCTGATAAACCGGAATAATAAATTGTTTAGGGGCATTTAAAAATTTTGGTAGATTGGTCTCTTTTGCTTTCATTTTGAATATTTATTTCTTTCTAAGGCATCTGGCTATTACTTTTTCACCTTTTTTCGCAACGCTACTTATAATACCTCTTTCCTCTAAATCTTTAAGAAGTAAATAGTTTGGCTCATGATTGGGAAATGATGGCATTTTCCAGAGTCCAAAAAGATCTGCATAGTCCTCTCCAAATTTACTTACAATAGTTTTCAACTGATTATCATCTAAAATAGAGATGTATAGTAAGAGTAATGAAATTCTACCTTCCAGAGAATTTTCATGAGATAGAATTGTTTTTAATTCTTCAAAACCAATGGATGCTAATCTTTTATTCGGATGAAGCTCTATAACCTTTTTAGATATTTTTTGATCTGAAAAATTTCGATTGGTTAAGTGAGAAACTAATTGCTCCTTATTAGATGAGTTGATCTTTTTTGATTTCAGCAACAAATACCAATCACTATTTTCAAGTGTTATATCGCTATAGCCTTTGACAAATTCTTGGATATGCTTCTTGATTAACCGAATGTGAAGATTTCCTTGAATCGACTTTAATTGATCAAAATTAATTGAATTAAATTCAAGATAATTACCAGTAACAATTGCTTCAGCCATATTTGGGCTAAGTAGTGAAGCATCTAATGGCGGAAGTGGAGTTATTGCATTTAATAATGACTCATATGCTTCTGGATTCAGATCCTTACAATAAAAAATTGAGTCCCTGAAAGATGTTTTAACACTTTCTTCTTGATCTATATCAAAAATACTACTATCCGAAAGGATAGAATAGTTTCTAACAGTGTTTAGAAAGTTAATAATTATTTGGTTTAAGGAACTATCAAGTATTTCATGATAATAATAGAATATATTTCTCCAAGTAGGCGAAATTCTATTGGTTTCTAACACCATCTCTATTACTTGTTTCTCATTCAAGTCCTCTAAAGAGCTAATTTTATTCTGTTGAATACTTAGGAGATCTGTTTTGTATTGTAATTCCAAATCCTCATTATTCAATAGTTCTATTAAAGCATTTTCATCCTCTTTATCACTAATGTCTTCATAGAGAAGTACTTTTGAAACAAATTCATTGATGTTTCCCTCTGCATAGTTCTTAATGGCAGGAAGTTCAATCTCAGTTAATGAACTGAAAATTGCATTTCGAGTATCGGTCAATTCCGAATTGATTAAATTAGAATTCAGAATTGTTTTGAAATTATGATAACTAATTTTAAAACAATTATTATTGACTACAAATTTGAAGATTTCTTCATTTTCACTAGTTAAGAGTTCTAATGTTTTGAACTTCACAGACTGTGTTGTTATAAATTGTTTAAAAGGAGTACTTATATTTAATTGGCCCCCAAAAGTAATTGGTGTTTCCAAGTTGCTGATGTAATCTCTAAAAGATTTAATATTATTTAAATCTGCAAGATTATCAGAAGTTGAATATTCAAACATATACCCCGTTACCTCAAGGATTTTTTCATCTGGTAAGTTTTTACCATGAAAAACTTCATCCCATATTGATTTTCGATTTTTAATAAGATTAGAAATAAATTCTTTTCTACAGCTTGGCTTTTTATCTATGAAACCAATTATAAAATCTAGGTAATTTTGATCTCGGTTATCAAGGGAGGAGTAAAATATTTTCTTATTAGAGATAAAAATGTTACTTGATATCAAATATTCAATGAGATCATAATTTAGGATCTGTGGTCTTGAAAAATATCTTTCACCTAAATCCTTCAGGAAGTTGAAGTGATTTTCAATTTTAAATTCAAAATCAGGTTCTTTAAGTCTCTTAATATTATTTCTGAATTTAAATTCATCTCTTGTAAGATCTTGTTCATGGAATAATGAAATATAGTCTGAATAGTTTTCACTTATATACCCCCCATTTAGTAAAAACTTAACTAAATCATTGTTTACAAAATAACCATAAACATCCTCTGAGTTAATCTCAGTAATAATTTCGGAAAGACTTAATTGTCTAATTTTAGAAATTCTTTTCCTTATGTCTTGAGTTTCATTCCTGATTGAATTTGATAGATTATTATTTCTACCCAGTATTAATTCTTCTCTCTCATCATACGTGCGATTATTATCAACTTTGTCTTCAATTTGTCTAAAAGGTATATTACTAGAACTCCTTCTATACCCTTCTCTAGTGTACTGAACATTTTCAGAGTTTTTTAGACTACCAAAATATTCATCTTTTCTAAGTTCAAAAATACTCACATCTCTCTCACCAGTAAATATAGTTTGGATATTAACGTGAGAAAGGGATTCTAATAATTTCAGTATATAGACAGAGCGTAATTCATTGACTTGTATATGCTTATGATCATCAATCTCTTCTATCTTTTTGTCTAGAGTGGATATTTTTGAATCTAGCTCACGCACTAAAGCTGAAATATGTACTTCCCTTTTGTTCAGTACCTCATAAAGTTTGCCTTCATTGTGATATAGTTTACTAAAGTCTTCTGGATACAGATTTTTATAGACAATAATTGAAAATAGTTGCTCTTGATTTATTTCACTATCATCAATATTTTCTTTGAAAACATTGTATTCGTGAAATGTATTTATCAACAATCTCATGTCGATATCATGAATAAACGACACTAGTTCAGAAATAAACCTATTAGACAACTTGTCTGATAGGTCATGCTTTTGAACTAACTTATTCAACTGCTCGCTTGCATTTTTTGAATTGATAAATGGAATAACAGGAATGATAAAGTCAAAGAATTTTACCCGTTCAGTTTTATCTTTGAACAATGTGTCTTTAACGGCATAAATAAAGGTGATTTCTCTACTGATGATGTCATATTCTTTCTTTACTTCATCTCCATTCCCATTCTGTTCTTCATCTCCATTACTACCCTGTTCTTCACTTGTTTTATAATCAGTAAACGATGCTAAAGATATAAATAGATATTCGTGTTCACTATATTCGTCCTCGAATGTCTTTAGAATCGTACTTTTTCCGCTTCCATAGTTTCCTGTTAAAGCAACATTCCTAATTCCATTTTGATCAATAGCCTGCTTTAATCTTTTTAAATATGGCTGTATTCTTTCCTTTTCTTTTCCCTCTAATACACGTGGCGTAAGTGTTAAGAGTTCATCAAATGAGTCCGTTTCTCCATCGTTATTATGTAGCTTTTTACTCATGACTTTGTTCTTAGATCTTTAAATAATTTCAAACCTCAATCTCCCCCGAAATCAACTTCGGTAAAAGAGTGTCTCTAAGTTTATTTAGATTTTGGATCTCCATCAGATTGGAAAACACTTTATCAAATATAGGATCTGCTGTTTTAGAAAAAACCTTAATCAGTTCCTTGCTTGGTACTGATATTTGTTTTCTTTTTAAATCCCGCTGTGTCACATGGCCTAACCCAGTCGTCTGTTTATTCGCAGCTGTTCGTTTAAAAAATGGAAGCATTGAATTCAAAAAAAAGTAGCTAAATATCTTTCTGTTCTTGTTCTTATTTTCAACTTTAAAGATGTGTTGATTAAGTAATCCCTTTCCGCCTTGCCATATAAATATACCTATAGATGTGTCTGGATTACCAGACCAGCTAAACAAAATATCTCCATCATCAATGTGGTATTTTTTATCAACTTCTTTTTCAGTGAATTTTGTTTGGTCACTAATGCCTGACTTCATTTCTGCAATTTTTATAATCGGAAGTCCGGATTTATTGTTAGTAAAATCTTCCCCTCTAAAAGCAGCTCCATTAATATATTCTGATTGATTAAAAACAGAATCAATCCCCCACCCTTTCGGAATTTCACCAATTTCTCTATCGACTAGTTCATCGGGGAAAAGCTCGGCGGTTTGGTGGAGTTGGGTGCGTTGCTCGTCGGACATGCGATCGAGTTTCTGTTGCAGGGCCGCTTCGATATCGTCCCAGTCTTGGCCTAATGAAACACCCGCAATAGCAGCCATGGCGGCCTGGTTGGGATCATGCCCCACAGCTTTGGCTTTTATTTTGGCATGAACGGGATCAAAATCCACAAACCAACTCTTGAAAATAGCCTGCGCCATCCCCTCCAACGTTTCGTTCATTTGTTTGTTGAGATGGATTTTTTGGTCAAAAAGTCGAAGATCGCGACCAATCTTTTTTCGTTGATCAACTGATTTAGGAATTGTAATTATTACTGAATGAGCGCGATCTCTATTCAATCCTGGGACCGCGCTGTCTGAATTCATTTGATCGAGTCCTACACTAAGCAATAAATAGTAGGTAAACCAAAGTTCTTCCAGATCATCTTTAATAGTATAAAAAGCTGTATCAATTGGCCAAAAAGGCCCGTCACTCAAATGTACTTCACCAACACTTCCTTTACGACCTATAATAATGCCAGGTTGATCAATCAGTCCCTCTGTGTGTGTATCAACTGGACCATTTGAGCCATATACTAACACGTTACCAGTATTATCTCGATCATCTTTTTTCAGTCCTTTACCATATGTAAAAGGACTGAATTCACCAATGTTAGTCTCAGTCCAATCAGAGCTCATACCCCAACCCCGCTATATTCTCTTTAATCTTCTTTTCCAGGGCTTCACTTTCTTCAAACTGCGTTTTCAGTCGGCTGGTCAGCTTTTCCATCTTCTCTGGGAAAGGAATGCCATCGTCTTCGGCTTCGGGAGCGCCTACGTAACGACCGGGCGTAAGTACATAATCGTTTTTTTGTATCTCCTCCAGCGTGGCAGATTTGCAGTAACCGGGAATATCGTCGTACTCATCGCTACCCTGCTGCCAATTTGTAAGGGTTTCAGCTATTTCTTTTATCTCCTCAGGTTTAAAATCACGAAGCACACGGTCTTTCATGTAGCCATTTTCGCGAGCATCTATAAATAATATCTTGCCGGAGCGATCGCCTTTGCCCTTCCCGTCTGGCGTTTTGGTGCCGTTGGTTTTATTTTTGGTGAGAAACCAGATACAGGCGGGAATCTGCGTGTTAGTAAAAAGCTGTCCGGGCAGGGCTACCATACATTCCACTAAATCATTTTCCAATAGGTTCTTGCGAATATCTCCCTCTCCGCTCGTCTGCGAACTCATGGAACCATTGGCCAATAACAGTGCCAAACTTCCATTGGGCGAAAGATGGTAGAGCATGTGCTGGAGCCACGCATAATTAGCGTTGCCCTCGGGCGGCGTTCCATATTCCCAGCGAGGATCATCAGCTAGCTTTTCATTCCACCAATCTCTTACGTTAAAAGGCGGATTTGCCATTACGTAATCGGCTCGTAAATCTTTGTGTTGGTCGTTAGTAAAACTGTCGCCTGGTTGCTTCCCAAAATCAAAATCAATTCCACGAATAGCCATATTCATGGCCGCCAATTTCCAAGTAGTAGGATTACTTTCTTGCCCATACACACTTATTTGTCCAATTTTACCTCCGTACTCCTCAATAAATTCCTCACTTTGCACAAAAAATCCACCCGATCCCATAGCGGGATCGTACACGCGGCCTTTGAAAGGCTTCAGCATCCGTACCATCAGCTTCACAATGCTTTTGGGCGTATAATACTGTCCACCTTTCTTTCCCTCCGAGAGCGCAAATTCACCTAAAAAGTACTCATACACATGGCCCAGAATATCCTTGGAGTTGATACTCAGTGGTTCCCCCTTGTATTCCTTAGCATTAAAATTAGCATCCGAAAACAAATCAATGAGCTCACCCAGCTTTTCTGTTGGTAGCTGCTTCTGCGAATAAGTACGATCCAGGATGTTTTTCAGCTTGGGGTTTTCCTTTTCGATGACTCCGTTGGCATCGTCAATCAGTCGCGCCGCGTTTTTAAATTCGTAGGTCTCGCTATCCGGCAGTTCAATAGTATCTCCGTTAGACAACTTGTTGTTCTCTTTTAAGGTCTTCCATCGTGCCAGCGGCGGAACCCAAAATACATTTTTAGCCGTGTAGTAATCCCGGATTTCGAGTTCCTCTTCAATATAAGCGTCGTAATCCTCATCACTCATATCCTCCTGAGGGATGTAGAAATCATGATCTTCATCCCGAAAATGCTCCCGCAACTCTTCCCGTCGTTCCTCAAAAGCATCCGATACATATTTGAGGAATATCAGCCCAAGCACTACGTGTTTATAGACGGCCGCATCCAGATTATTACGGAGCTTGTCAGCGGCACTCCAGAGTTTTTTGTCAAGATCCTTAAGAAATTCTTGCTCAGCTTTTTGCATGTACTCCGGATGGTAGGTTTTTGAATTGAAATATCAGTGGATTATAGGGAATGGGAGGGTGAGATTAAAGTTTTTAACTTCGTATAGCTTTTCATTTCCCCTTCTAATGCCCTGATCAATTTTTTGACTTGCGGGGTGACCTGCGGGGTACCAACCTCAGAGGCAGGAAAGCTCATTCTCAAGAAGTTATCAGAGAAGTAGAAACTATCTTTAGAATATGCATTTAAAATACGTGGAACCCCAGAGCCAAGCTGTTCTACCAAGCCAAGATCTCGATAAATCCGCATGACCTCTTTGTTGCGTGGGACCGAATATCCTTCAAAGAACTCTTCCTTACTTAAAACCTCTGGAAGTCCACCAGCAAACGTGATCTCTATACGATCTAAAAAGATTTCAAACTAACGCCGAAATATACAGAAGAAATCATGCTGTACTCAATAAGCAGTGCATTTATTACCCTCCATCCTGTCACTGATACGGCGGCTGTCTATTTGAAGAAAGGTGAATCATCCTGAGACAACCACTAGCAGAACACTGTTTCGATCTGTACTTCAAAAGACAGGAAGAGGGTTTAATGAAGTATTCCGTTTAAACAGTTAATTGACGCGCAAAACTTGTGCTTTTCATAAAGGTAGAATTTGTTTGTACCATAAAATAAAAAAAGCCAGTTAAATAAATGATTTAACTGGCTTTAACTTTAATGGTAGGCGATGAGGGACTCGAACCCCCGACCCCCTCGGTGTAAACGAGGTGCTCTGAACCAACTGAGCTAATCGCCCGCTTGAAGGGCGACAAATATAAGAACATTTCATACTTGGACAAAGGAAAAATAAAGTATCTCTTGATTTATTGGTTAACA
>JBDNFJ010000423.1:0-2612 GCA_041689895.1 Gracilimonas sp.
ACTGAATTTTGCTTCTCTGATTGCCACCAAAGCTTCGCGTTTGGTACAAGTCGCTGAAGGTAAACCGGTGGTTGATTTCGGGCTACGTCGATCGCAAGGTCTTGGCGGACTTCAAGCATCCAAATCAGCCATTATTGGCGGCCTTCAAGGTACATCAAATGTATTGGCCGGTAAGCTTTATGATATTAGCATCAGCGGAACGATGGCGCATTCATGGATACAATCGTTTGAGGATGAGCTCACGGCCTTTAGAACCTATGCCAAATATTATCCCGATTCTTCCATCCTTCTGGTAGATACCTATAGCACCTTGAAAAGTGGAATCCCAAATGCCATTATAGTGGCTAAAGAACTGGAAGAGAAGGGCCACCAGCTGAAAGCGATTCGGTTAGACAGTGGAGATTTGGCCTATTTTGCACGTGAAAGTCGCAAGATGTTAGATAACGCAGGATTAGACTATGTGAAAATTGCCGTTTCTAACCAACTGGATGAACATCTCATTAAAAGTTTGTTAGACCAAAATGCCCCCATCGACTTATTTGGAGTAGGCACCAAATTGGTTACAGCCTACGATCACCCCGCACTGGATGGCGTGTATAAACTAAGTACTATCGATGGCAATCCAACGCTTAAAATTTCAGAAAATGTAGAGAAGGTCACCCTCCCGGATGCGAAAAAACTCGTCCGTTACAGCAACACGGATGGCACATTTAATTGCGATGGAATTGGCCTGGAAAATGAACCCGATCTTGATGCTATTTATCATCCATATATCACCCATCGTTCAACGGTAGTTTCCGATTTAATCGCAGAATCGCTTCTTCATAAAGTGATAGAACAAGGCACGGTTTGTGTCCCCATTCCCACAGTAAAAGAAAGCACAAATTATTCCAAAAAAAGGCTTTCGAAGCTAAATGAAGAACATAAACGCTTTGAAAATCCCCATGTGTATAAAGTAGGATTAAGTGATAAATTGCAGCAATTGAAAGACCAACTAATTAAACAAAATAAATAGTATTATGCGCGCTTTAGTGATTGTAGATGTCCAAAATGATTTTTGTCCGGGTGGAGCGCTTGCCGTTGCAGATGGCGATGCGATTATTCCTCCAATCAACAAAATAACACCCTCTTTTGATTGTGTGGTTTTGACCCAAGATTGGCATCCTGCTGAACATCAATCTTTTGCTTCAAATCACAACGGAGAAAATCCATACGATACGGTTGAAATGGAATATGGCGAGCAGGTGCTTTGGCCCGATCATTGTGTGCAGGACACGAATGGAGCTGAATTTCATCCAGAGCTAATAACCGCACCGGCTCATCTGATTGTACGCAAAGGATTTCGCGAAGCCATCGATTCTTATTCTGCTTTCTTCGAAAATGATCATAAGACGGTAACCGGACTTCACGGCTACCTACAAGCACGCGGCATAACTGAACTGGTACTTACCGGCTTAGCCTCCGATTTTTGTGTTAAATGGACCGCTTTAGATGCTATCGAGCTTGGCTACAAAGTCGGTTTGGTGGAAGATGCCGTTCGTGGTATCGACCTTAATAACTCGGTAGAAGCAGCGTTTCAGGAGATGAAAAAAGCCGGAGTAGAAATTCTACATTCAAAAGATATAAAATAGCTTGAAACTCCCCCATAACTTCGATTTTTGCATCATTGGCGGCGGACTCGCCGGGCTTGCAGTAGCCGATAAATTATTGGAGCAGCAAGCTTCTGTTTGCCTGATTGATACGGGAGACATTGCCTCAGGAGCTTCGGGAACGCCACTTGGATTGGTGAATCCGGCTACCGGACGGTATGGGACTAAAGCCTGGAGGGCCGAAGTCTGCTATAATGCCATCACATCCGATCTTGAGCAAATTCAGGCGCAAACGGATGAAGTATTCTACAAAAGCACGGGGATCCTACGTCCTGCTCAAGATGAAAAAATGGCTCGGAGAATGAAGGAGAATTCCGAACAGCAGAACTGGCCTGATGGTTGGTGCAAATGGCTCGAAAAAGACGACGTTGAGAACATCAATCCTGATCTACGTTGTGTGGATGGTGGAATTTGGCTACCCAAAGGCTTGACGGTAAATGTGGAGCTTTATCTAAAAGCAAAAGCACAGATATTGCGTGAGAAAGGACTTCAAGTATTTGCTAACGTAGATTACGAAATTCAGGAATCTTGCAAGCATTTTGAATGCGTGCTTTCCAATGGATCAAAATTTGGAGCCGCACATCTTATCCACACTTCCGGTTTTGATACCAAGAAAAGTGCTTATTGGAATTTTCTACCCCTTATTGCCGTAAAAGGACAAGTAGCAATTTTTGAAAGTCCGGTAGCCGCAGAGTTTGATTATTCGATTTCAGCCTTGGGGTACATGGCTTCAATTTCCAACCAAAAATTTGTAGCCGGCAGCACTTATGAACATCATTTTGAACACCGCGAGCCAGATAATGAAGGACTTAAATATTTAATTAATCGGCTGGGAAAAGTATATCCGAAATTGTTTAGCGAGGCAGTTTTGATAAATCAGTGGGCTGGCGTCAGAGCTTCTACCCCAAATCGTATGCCGTTATTGGGCCAACATCCTGATCATGAAAATATATACGTATTTGC
>JBDNFJ010000424.1:0-3366 GCA_041689895.1 Gracilimonas sp.
CAAGATATTGGGCATGCTGAATTAGGCCCACTGAATGAACGCACCATCCTAAAACGAGATGGTATTCCCATGGTAGGGGTGGTATTAATTCCGCAGCCAGGAGCTAATCAAATTGAAATTGCGGATGAGTTTTACAAGCGGGCAGAATCTATTAAAGAAGACTTGCCTGCGGATATTGAAACCTCCATTGGCTTCGACTCAACCGAATATGTTCGTGCCTCTATAAACGAAGTGAAGCAAACAATTTTTATAGCTTTTTTACTGGTGATTGGGATTATTTGTCTTCTTCCTACGCGACTGGCGAACTACTTTTATTCCGGTCATCGTTATTCCAATTTCACTCATTGGCTCCTTTTTTGTGATGTACATAGCGGGCTTTTCTATCAATGTGCTTACGCTTTTAGCCATTGTGCTGGCTATCGGGCTGGTAGTAGATGATGCCATTGTGGTGCTGGAGAATATTTATACAAAAATTGAAGCCGGTCAGGAGCCTATAATTGCCGGAATATTGGGCTCTAAAGAAATCTTTTTTGCGGTCATTGCTACTTCTGCAGCGCTGGTTTCGGTATTTATGCCCATTCTATTTTTGGGAGGAATCACCGGCCGTTTATTTCGTGAATTTGGAGTTGTAATTGCAGGTTCGGTGATTATTTCATCTTTTGTAGCCTTGACGCTAACCCCCATGCTTTCCACCAAAATGCTGAAGAAAAGGGAACAGCACAACTGGTTCTACAACAAAACAGAACCCTTCTTTAAAGGGATGAATCGGGTGTATAAAAATTCCCTCGCAACCTTCATGAATTCTCGCTGGTTGGCCATCGTTATTATTTTATTCAGCGGCGGGGTGATATATTTATTTTTGAACACGCTACCGAAAGAAATTGCTCCGCTTGAGGATCGAGGTCGAGTTCGTATGTTTGCTCAGGCTCCCGAAGGCGCTTCTTTTGAATACATGGATCGCTACATGGACCAACTGGTACGCATGGTGCAAGATAGCATTCCAGAAACGAAGTCGATTATTTCTGTTACCTCACCGGGATTTGGAGCCTCCAGTTCTGTAAATACCGGTTTTGCTTTTTCTATTCTAAAAGATCGGAATGATAGAAAGCGTTCTCAAAGTGAGGTGGCGGATGATATGGCGATGTTGGTCAAAAATCTGAATGGCGCTCAAACCTTTGTTTCGCAGGAGCAATCTATTGGAAGTAGCCGAGGTGGACTTCCGGTTCAATATGTACTTGAGAACCAAGATTTTGAGAAACTTAAAGAAGTGATTCCTGCATTTTTGGAAGGTGTTCGTGAAAATGGAACTTTTACCTATCAGGATGTGGATCTGAAATTTAATAAACCCGAATTACAGGTTCAGATCGACCGTGACCGTGCTCAGGCATTAGGCGTTTCTGCATTGGATATTGCTCAAACGCTCCAGCTTTCATTAAGTGGCCAGCGCTTTGATTTCTTTGTTATGAACGGCAAACAGTATCAGGTGATTGGCCAAGTGAGTCGGGCTAACCGAAATGCACCGGTTGACTTGCGCAGCCTGTATGTTCGGAATAGGGATGGGGTACTTATTCAGTTAGATAATCTGGTGAAGGTGGAAGAAGAAAGCAGTCCGCCCCAACTGTACCGTTTCAACCGATATGCTTCGGCAACCATATCCGGAGCGTTGGTTCCCGGCAAAACCATTGCAGACGGAATTGATGCTATGGATATGGTGGCCGCAAAAGTGTTGGATAAATCATTTAGTACCAGTCTATCCGGAGCTTCACGGGATTATGTAGAAAGTTCCTCCAGCCTTTGGTTCATTTTTGCATTGGCATTGGTGTTGATTTATCTGGTGCTTTCCGCACAGTTTGAGAGCTTCCGTGATCCGCTTACCATTATGTTAACGGTGCCGCTTGCACTTGCAGGTGCGTTGCTGAGTATGTGGTACTTTAGTGAAACACTAAACATTTTTAGCCAAATCGGGATGATTATGCTGATTGGCTTGGTTACAAAAAATGGAATTCTGATTGTGGAATTTGCCAATCAGCGTCAGCGACAAGGGCTTTCTATTCGGGATGCGATCCTGGATGCTTCGGCTGCTCGTTTCCGCCCCATTTTAATGACTAGTATCTCCACGGTACTTGGAATTTTACCGATCGCATTAGCACTGGGCGCCGGTGCTGAAAGCCGTACTTCCATGGGAATTGCCGTAATTGGAGGATTGATTATTGGTAGTCTGCTCACCTTATATGTAATTCCTGCCATGTACACCTTCCTTTCTCCGGTCAAATCTAAAGATGACATGATAAGTGAAGAAGCCATCCGTAAGGCAGAAGAAGAACACCAACCGGTAACTGTAAAATGAACATGAAATCTGTAAACGTATTTTCTCTACTGGCCGCTTTATCTCTGCTTGTAACGGTTGAAGCCTCCGCCCAAGATACCTTGAGCATAAATCAAGCTATTAAAGCAGGATTGAATTCTAATTTCTCTATTCGAATTGCCAATAATGAAGCGCGTATTTCTAAGAATAATAATTCGTTGGGAAATGCCGGATTTCTGCCAACTGTCACTGCTGATGGAGCCATTAACGAGCGCGTAGAAGACAATAAAACTTCCTATTCCACCAGTGCAATTCCGGATCGAAACGACAAAGGCGCCAAAACAACCGTATATAATTATGGGTTGAATGCCAACTGGACGATCTTCGACGGCTTGACTATGTTCGCCACTTCCGACCGGCTGTCTTTAGAATTGGATATCAGTGAAATAGAAGCGCAGATGCAGGTAGAGCAGATTTTAGCTGATATTATTTCTACCTATTATCAAATTGCAGGGCAGCAGAAAGCAGCTCAGGTTTTACAAAATACCGTTGATATCTCGCGAGAGCGAATTCATATTGCCGAAACTAAAAAGGATTTGGGATCCGGTTCAGAATACGATCTCCTGCAAGCACGTGCCGATCTAAATGCCGACCGCGCAGCGCTAATTCGATCGGGAACCGGCTTGCGGCAAGCCAAAATTTTGGTGAACCAAATTCTGGGTGATTCAGTACAGCGCTCCTTCAGCGTAAATTCAGAAATTAAATTAGCCAAACCTTTACACTTGGATGCGTTGCTCGATGATGCGTTCCAACAAAATCGGGAACTTAGTATTTCTCGCCTCAATAATGATGCAGCCGAAGCCGAAATCCGTGAGATCACCGGAGAATGGTTTCCGCAAATTGCTTTATCGGGAGGGTATGGATACAACCGAACGGAAGCCGCCTCAGGCTTTGCCGACTTCTCGGAAACCAAAGGATTTAATTATGGAATAACGGCTCGTATAAATCTCTTTAACGGATTTGATAAAAGCCGTCGCAGGCAAAATGCTCGAATCAACCAA
>JBDNFJ010000425.1:0-1504 GCA_041689895.1 Gracilimonas sp.
ATATTTGGAGGAGTTTGAGAAAAAGGTAACCGAGTTTACACTTGATAACGGATTACATTTTATCATTATTGAGCGTCATGACGCTCCGGTTGCCAGCTTTTATACCCACGTAAGTGTTGGTGGGGTTAATGAGCCGGTAGGTAATACCGGCGTTGCTCACATTTTTGAACACATGGCATTTAAAGGAACCCATGACATTGGCACTACCAATTGGAAAAAAGAAAAGTTGGTAATCCAAAAAATGGATGATGCCTATAGCGATTGGCTGCGCGAATCGTACCAAGAAAAACCGGATTCTGTGGCGCTAAAAGCAAAATGGGAGCAATTCCAAAAGCTTCTGGACGATTCTAAACAATATGTTGTGAACAATGAGTTTGCGCAGGTCATTGAACAAAACGGAGCCACCGGCTTAAACGCTTCTACAGGTACGGATGTAACCAATTTCTACTACAGCTTGCCTTCCAATCGGGCAGAATTGTGGTTTAATCTGGAATCTGATCGTTTTAGAAATCCCACCTTTCGCGAGTTTTATGTTGAAAAAGAAGTCGTGCGTGAAGAGCGTCGCATGCGTACCGACTCTAACCCCATTGGGCGCTTGGTCGAAGAATTTCTTGGGGTAGCTTATATAGCTCACCCTTACGGACGGCCTGTTGTGGGATGGAATTCCGACATCACCGCTACTACTATTAAAGATGCGCAGGCATTCTACGACAAATATTATGTACCCAGCAACATCACCATTGGGATTGCCGGGGATGTTGACCCTAAACAAATGAAGAAGTTTGCGAAAGATTATTTCGGAAGACTCAAAAAAGGAGATCCCGCACCTTTCGTAAAAACCATTGAACCGGAGCAAAGAGGCGAGCGACGTTTCACAATCGAAGGAAATTCGCAGCCGATTATGCTAATCGGTTATCATGGGGTATCTGAAAGTAATCCCGATTTCGAAGCGCTGAATCTGGTTGGTAATATCATATCAAACGGACGTACTTCAAGGCTGTATAAAAAATTGGTAGAAGAGCAGAAATTGGCCCTACAGGTTGGTTCTTTTAATGGCTTTCCAGGAAGCAAATACCCTTCCATGTTCCTCACCTTGGCCATACCAAACAGAGGCGTGAATATCGATACTTTGGAACAAGCTATTTATACTGAAATTAATGAAGTGAAGGATGGAGTGCTTACCCAAGAAGAACTCGACCGCGCCCGCACAAATATAAGAGCCGGCATCATTCGCGGGCTGAATAACAACACCGGCCTGGCCAGTAACTTTGCGGCTACCTATGCAAGTAAAGGCAACTGGCAGGATGTATTTCTCCGGCTCAATCGTATTCAAAAAGTTACGCTGGATGATTTGCAACGCGTAGCCTCAGAATACTTAGTGAAAAAACATAGAACCGTAGGTGCTACGGTACAAGCCGATTCCTAATCCATGATTTTAACTTTAAACTGATTTTATTATGAAACGTTTAATTCTATTTACTTTTATCACGCTTTTTGCGCTTCC
>JBDNFJ010000426.1:0-7946 GCA_041689895.1 Gracilimonas sp.
CAGCTTTCAGAAAAGTCGCCTATACATCCAAATCCAAACATGGATCAGCAGGCACGTAAAGAAGCACAAGAAGAAAATAAATTCTTTGAAGACGGACGTTCTATGCGTCAACCTGTGGAAGGAACCGTAGCACGAGGCTTTGAAAAAGCGGACGATGCGTATTATCGTGGCGTAGATGCCAACGGCGATTTTATTGATTATATCCCGGTAGATTTAACCCGTTCGTTCCTGTATAGAGGTAAAGAGCGCTACGAAATCTATTGTACGCCCTGCCATGGACAAGACGGCACCGGAGATGGTATTATAATGGAAGGTAATTATGGATATGTTCCTGCTCCTTCCTATCATCAAAAACGACTCATAGATGCTCCTGACGGCCAAATTTATTCCGCTATTTATGATGGTGTACGTACCATGCCTTCTTATGCACACCAAATTCCTACTAAAGATAGATGGGCTATTGTTGCTTATGTAAGAGCTTTGCAGGAAAGCCAGAATCTCAACGAAGAAGAAATGAAGGCCTATCCTGTGGACCTTGCCGAGCTTCGCT
Source organism: Gracilimonas sp. (assembly GCA_041689895.1). Lineage (GTDB taxonomy): Bacteria > Bacteroidota > Rhodothermia > Balneolales > Balneolaceae > Gracilimonas. The sequence continues at coordinate 551 of JBDNFJ010000426.1, forward strand.
CAGAATTTAAAGGCGATAAGGCTCAGGAAGATTCAGCGGCTGCGGCTAATGCGCCTAAAAATACTCCAGAACCATCCGTTTCTATCGGTAAGGACGTAATTGCTGCCAACGGTTGTGCGGCCTGCCATAACGAAACAGGAGCAGAGGGTGGAATTGGCCCAACCTGGGCTGGTTTATTTGGACATGAAGTTGAAGTAATAACCGAATCCGGTGAAACTAAAACCATTACAGCAGATGAAGATTATATTCATGAATCTATTGTAAAACCTGAGGCTAATAAGCCGGTTGATTACAAAAATGGCGTTATGCCCCCTTTCGGTTATCTTGAGGATTACAAGGTGCAATCCATCGTGCTGTACATTAAAAATCTATCTGACAACTAAGAACTTTGCTTAATACACATAAAAAATGAGTCATAAGCCTACAATAACAGATTCTTTACAATTTCCAGCCGACAGCAAAGTTCCGCGTGCCCTTTTTGGATTAGGAGCCGTTGGCCTAATTGCCAGCGTTATTGGCTATTTTATGGATGCCGACCAGTTCTTTTTCTCTTATCTGGTTAGCTTTGTTTTTTTCACCAGCATTTCGCTTTCGGCCCTATTAATGGTGATGTTGCACTATATCACCCGTTCCACTTGGAGTGTTTTGGTGCGCAGAATGTCAGAGACTTTCATTGCCGATATCTGGGTGTGGGCTATTCTCTTTATTCCCATTCTTTTGGGACTTCACAACTTGTACCATTGGGCACATGATAGCGCTCTTGATGATCCAATCCTTTCCCAAAAAGTTGCGTATCTGAATTCAACCTTCTTTTTTATCCGCCAGCTCATTTACTTTGGGGTTTGGGGCTTTTTTGGACACAAGCTCTACAAAACCTCGCTCCTAATGGATGAAACCAATGATTGGGGTTTAACCACACTGTTAAGAAAATATAGCGGCGCCGGTATCCCCATATTTGGAATAACGATAGCCTTCGCAAGTTTCGATTGGGTGATGTCTATCGATCCACACTGGTTTTCTACCATGTTTGGCGTGTATTTCTTCTCTATCAGCTTCCAGGCATTCTGGCCGGTTATGATTCTCATGGTTTTCTTTCTTCAAGGCCGTGGACTTCTTGAAAACACCCTACGGAAAGTTCACATATATGATCTGGGAGCCTGGTTCTTCGCATTCACCATTTTTTATGCATACATCGCGTTTAGCCAATTTCTATTGATTTATTATGCAAACCTTCCGGAAGAAACCATCTGGTACTATGCTCGGTTAAATGATGGATGGGAATATATTTTATACGCTATGCTCACCTTCCGGTTTGTAATTCCATTTATTGTATTGTTAAACCGAGGTGCCAAGCATAATCGTAAAGTACTGACCGCATTATCTATTACGGTGCTGCTTGTACATTATGCCGAAATTTATTGGATTATTATGCCAGTTTTATCTGAGCATAGCATCCCATTTAGCTGGATAGACATTACTACCTTCCTTGGATTAGGTGGCATATTCTTTGGATTGTTCTTCACCCGATTTAAGAAACATAGTATGGTTCCGGTTTGCGATCCAAAACTGGATGAATGTCTCTCAAAATCGTATCACCAATAATCGAATTACTGATGTCAGAAAAGTTTAGTTCAGAATTTAAAGCAGAAATAGCCCTTGAAGCCGCTACTCAGGCGCGCGTTGTAATTAAAGAAATTGCAAAAAAGCATGAGGTATCCGAAGAGCAAGTGATTGCTTGGGCTTCAAAACTTGAGGATGAAGCTGTTGATATTTTTTCTCCGGGTGCAAATGTTGCCGAACAGGATGAAACCGTAGCCGAAGATGTAGATATTTCAACCGATGATGAGGAGCTTATTTCTGCTGTTGAACATGGTGTTATGAACGATGACCTGAACTTCAAGAGACTACTCTTTTGGACGGGTTTAGGGACTGTACTTATTGTCATTTTCATCATAGGGGCTGTTCAGTTTTCTCAATACAGTCTTTTTGAAACACAAAAAAAGGTATCTGCTGAAGACTCTCCTTCCGATATAAAAGAATTAAAAGCTGAGCAAAACAAAATTTTAGACACTTACGGTGTTGTGGATCTTGAGGAAGGCATTTACCGAATTCCTATAGATAGCGCAATTAATAGAATAGCTATCAACTAATAAAACATAGTATCATGAAACGCTTTGCACTGTTAGCAGTTTGTAGTCTCGCAGTGTTCCTAACTTCACTCCCTGTTAACGCTCAGGTAAATCGTGAACAACCGGACGCGACGAAGAATCTTGGTATAGACGAACATTTAGGAGACTTTATACCATTGGACGCTAAGTTCGCAACCTCAGAAGGTGATAGTGTTGTTCTCGGTGACTTATTGGAAGAAGGAAAGCCGGTTATCTTCAACCCGCTTTATTATGAATGCCCTATGTTATGTGGCCTCGTAATTGAAGGGATGATGAACGTGGTTGATGAGTTGGAATGGAAACCCGGCAAAGATTTTATTGTTATTTCTGTTAGTATTGATCCGGATGAAGATGTTGCAGTGGCAGCAAAATCAAAGGAGAAAATTCTTGGACAGGCAGATGCTATTACTCGTGACGGATGGTATTTTTTGACAGGCAAGCAGCCTCAAATCCGAAAGGCCGTAGAGTCGGTAGGCTTTGAATATCGTAAGGTAGAAGATACGGGGCAGTTTGCGCATAGTGCAGCCATTATGCTCTTAAGTCCAAAAGGGAAAATCACCCGATACTTGTATGGTATTTCTTATGATGAATTTAACGTCCGCAGTGCCTTATACGAATCTGCCGACGGGCAAATTGGCAACACTGTTACCAAACTTGTTATGTACTGTTATCAATATGATCCTAGTTCCGGTAGTTATACACCGATAGCAATTAATATTATGAAACTTGGAGGCTTGGCTACACTGATTTTTCTCGGTATATTCTTGGGCTTTTTATGGCTTCATGAGAAACGAAAAAAGACAACCTAAACCTGAATTCAACCAATGGGCAGTTTATTTGATTTTATGCTTCCGGAGCTTAAATCTCCGTTAACGGGAGCCACTACCGATGCGCTGATGGCCTTCATTCATACTATTAGTTTTGGCCTACTTGCTGCTATCACCATTGCAATAATTTATTTTGCAATCAAATATCGTCGTCGTTCTGAGGATGATGTAACACCGGTTATCACGCATAACACAAAATTAGAGGTTATCTGGACGGTTATTCCTTTGCTGCTGGTTTTTGTTGTATTCGGGTGGGGTTATAAAGGCTGGTTAGATTATAAAACCGTGCCCGATAATGCCTATGAAATTCAGGTTTCTGCTTATCAGTGGGGCTGGACGTTTAAGTATGCCACCGGTGCCCAAATAGCTAATGAAGTTCACGTACCCGCCGGGCGCCCTGTCAAGCTGGTGATGAAGTCTCAGGATGTAATACACTCGTTCTTTGTGCCGGATTACCGAATTAAACAAGACGTTCTGCCAAACCGCTATACCTCTTTATGGTTCCAAGCCGAGGAGCCGGGAGAATCACAAGTATTCTGTGCAGAGTACTGCGGAACCTCTCATTCAAATATGTTAGCTACCGTAGTTGTGCAAACCCCCGAAGAATTCAAAACGTGGTTGGCTAATCAGGATACCGGCGGCGGGGGTACTCCGTCCGAACGTGGAGAAAAACTCATTACTCTTCAAGGCTGTACAGCCTGCCATACGGTAGATGGTACTCCTAAAATCGGACCAACATACAAAGGCTTGTATGATACAGAAGTAGAACTTGACGATGGCAACACAGCCACTGCAGATGATAACTACATCCGTGAATCTATTCTGGACCCCGGTGCAAAAATTGTAAAAGGCTTCCAAAACCAAATGGCAAGCTATGAAGGACGTTTGGACGACGACCAGATCTCTGATATTATTGAATACATCAAAACTTTGAAATAACATGGCAACAGCTGAAGTATCAAATTTGAAAACACTACAGGTAAAGCGGTTTAAACCATCCGAAGATCCTAAAAACACGTATCTAACCGAAGAAAAAGGGGTTTGGGCATGGATGACAACCCAAGATCATAAGAAAATCGGCATCATGTATTTGTGTGCCGTTACCTTCTTCTTCTTTGTTGGCGGTATTCTTGCTATCCTGTTAAGAACAGAATTACTAACGCCTGCCAAAACTTTTATTGAAGCCGACACTTACAACCAGTTTTTTACGCTTCATGGCGCTATTATGGTTTTCTTTGTGCTGATTCCCTCCATCCCAGCCGCTTTAGGTAACTTTATTTTACCTATGCAGCTTGGAGCCAAAGATGTTGCCTTTCCAAGACTAAATTTAGCCAGTTTCTACATTTATGTAATAGGGGCTATTTTTACTTTTTTCGCTATTGCTAATAATGGGCTGGATACCGGCTGGACCTTTTATACTCCATACAGTACACAAACTGGTACCAGCGTAATTTGGGTAACCATGGGAATGTTTATCCTTGGATTCTCATCCATCTTGACGGGTACAAACTTTATTGCAACCATCCATAAAATGCGTGCCCCCGGCATGACCTGGGGCAAATTACCTTTAAATATCTGGGCACTTTATGCTACCAGCATTATACAGGTACTCGCTACTCCGGTATTAGCCATCACAATGCTTCTCTTAACTATGGAACGCTTTTTAGGAATCGGGATATTTGATCCAAGCCTTGGCGGAGACCCCCTTCTTTTCCAGCACTTTTTCTGGTTCTATTCACACCCTGCAGTATATATTATGATTGTACCGGGTTTCGGAATTATCTCAGAAGTAATCACCACTTTTTCTAAAAAACATATTTTTGGGTACTGGGCCATTGCCATTTCCTCACTGGCTATTGCCTTTATTGGATTCCTCGTTTGGGGGCATCACATGTTTGTATCCGGCCAGTCACCTATTGCTTCTTCCGTATTCTCCTTTCTCACTTTCATGGTAGGTATTCCAACCGGTATCAAAATTCTGAACTGGGTGGCTACCTTATACAAAGGTTCCATTGATATGAAAACCCCGCTGGTTTACGTGTTCATTTTCTTGTTCCTATTCTCCATTGGCGGGTTTACAGGAATCATGTTAGGCGCACTCGCTGCCGATGTTCACCTGCACGACACCTATTATATAGTTGCACACTTTCACTATGTGATGATGGGCGGTACGTTAATTGCCTTGCTTGCAGGCTTACACTACTGGTGGCCTAAGATAACCGGCAAAATGTATAATGAACTTCAGGGTAAAATTGCTGCCGGACTGATTTTTGTCGGATTTAATTTAACATTCCTTCCCCAGTTTATCATGGGTTCTCAAGGAATGCCACGACGTTATTACAACTACATCGACCAATTCACCGTATTTCATCAAACATCTACGGCTGGTGCCTATATGCTTTTAGTGGGCTTCTTACTGATTGCTTACTACTTGGTAAAATCACTAATCAGTGGAGAAAAAGCCGGCTCAAACCCTTGGGGCAGTATTGGTTTAGAATGGCAAGCCACTTCCCCACCCCACTTCCACAATTTTGATCATATTCCCGTCATCATTAATGGCCCATATGACTATCACAAACCAATGGAAGAATTTCAGCTTGGGCTTGCAGAGTCTCATAACGGACACGGCGCCCATGGTGAATCTCACGAAGTTGTATCTCCTGAAGGGGTAACTACAGAAGCTTAATTAACTAACTAAATAAGAAGATAAATGGCGAATCATTCGACAGCCGAAACAACGCATGTAAAGCATCATTTTGTTGATTCCGATCAGCAATTTGATACCGCTAAATTGGGAATGTGGGTTTTTATTGTTAATGAAATTCTTTTCTTTGGAGGTCTTTTCTGTGCTTATATCGTATTTAGAGCATGGTATCCAGAGCTATTCCAACAAGGAGCGCTTGAGTTGAATAAAGTTTGGGGTGGACTAAACACCATCGTGTTAATCGGTAGTAGTATAACCGTGGCCATGGGAATCCGTTCTATACAGCTCAACCAAGTGAAAGGATTAAAGATAAATCTGCTCATTACCATTGCGCTGGCCTGTATATTTTTGTTAATCAAGGCCTTTGAATATCATCACAAATTTGAACTCGGCCTTTATCCGGGAGCCTACTACAATCCTACTCCCGAAATAGCCGGACAGCTAACGCACCCAATGGCAAGTGTCTTCTTCAGTATATATTTTATGCTGACAGGGGTGCATGCGGTACACGTTATTATTGGTATTGGTTTGATGATTTGGCTATACATTCGTACCAGTAAAAACGAATTTAGCGACAAATACTTCACACCGGTTGAAATTGTTGGACTTTACTGGCACTTAGTTGACATCATCTGGATTTTCCTCTTCCCACTACTTTACTTAATTGAATAATAGATTTAGATATGAACGCAAACGTAAAAGTACAAAAACACGAACATCATATTTCATCTGCACGCCAGTTATGGGCCATTGGAATAGCTCTGATATTTTTCACCATCTTAACGGTGGTAGTTTCCGACTTAGGCATTCCCGCACCTTATAACCTCGTCGCTGCATTGATGATAGCAGGAACTAAAGCTTTTTTAGTCGCTGCTTTTTTCATGAATCTATATTGGGATTCGAAGTTTAATGCTATGCTTCTAGTTGCAGCCTTTCTATTTTTCTTCCTCATGGTATCTGTAACACTACTTGACACCCTCTACCGTGTTGATGTAATCCCTTCTTTCTGATAGAAGGCGGGATTTCAAAATCAAATATAAGTCCTGGACTACAATCCGGGCTTTTTTATGCGCTGCCGATCTCCAAATCAGAGTAGCAAAAGCGGTTGTTTAGCAAAATCAAGCATTTCTATTACACATATCACGTAGGGGAAATTCACGAATTGCCTCTAAGTGATAAAATAATATTCTCCCTGGATCTTGTGTCTTTTGTCTTTTGTCTCAAATATAATCCTGCCCTATTTCCCCATCCTTCGGCTGAACGGAAGCCAGCAGACCAATTTCTTTTGATGATTCATTTAAAAACCCTTTTCCCGCACCAACAAAGCAAAGCGGAGAGCCGATGCAGTATCTCCCTGACTAAAGCAACCAGCGTTGGCATGGAGACCGCGCATCAAGTGCGAGGTGACGTGACTGAGGGTGATTTAGTTTTAATAATTAATCAAGTAAATCAACGCGCAAAAGAAGGAGTGTAGATAATCATGTTATTGAACCTCGCGCGGGGGCAATGCATGAATTTCCCCTACGTGATAAAATGATAATCTCCCAGAATTTTTGTCTCATGTCTCCTTCCTCAAATCTTACCTCTTTCTATCCCCTATCTAAGATTCTGAATCCTTCGTACGGATGCTTATATTTGGCGTGAATCAATAACAGGTTATTTATGAGCTTATCCAAAACAACTTTAGGACCATTTGA